>SVKW01000047.1 GCA_015068285.1 Oscillospiraceae bacterium
TAATTTTCCGGCGTCGTGATAGAGCATTACATTTCTCCACTTGCCGCTGTTATAACGGGCTACAATGAGTAATGTTCTCAGAAGCTGGTCTGCAACGAGAGCATACCATGCGCCTACAAGACCTGTGCCCATGAAGTTGATAAGGATAATAGCGAGAGCTGGTCTGAGAATCATAACTGTTGCGCTGGAAACATAAGCTGTATACTTTGTATCGCCTGCGCCGCGGAGGACACCTGCAGAGATAAACTGGAGAGCCTGAAGCGGCTGAATGATTGCGACCATCTGGAGCAGCGGACTGCCCATATTGATGATTTCGAGGTCATTGTTATAAAGACCGATAATCTGCTTATTGAAGAAGAAGACCACAACAGCGATTATAGCCGAAACTATCATACCGAGCTGCTGTGTACGCTTGGAATAATGAACAGCCATGTCTGCCCTTCTCTTGCCGAGGCTCTGTCCTACAAGAGATGTTGCCGAAACCGAGAAAGCTTCGCCGTTCATAAATGTCAGCGCCTGAATATTCATACATACCTGATGGGTTGCGAGGGCTACCGTGCCGAGAGAAGCAACTGTCTTAGCATAGATGATCATACCGACACGCATTGCCATTCTTTCGCCCATCGCAGGCATACCGATGGCAAAGATATCCTTGATAGTCTTCTTATGAGGCTTAAAGCCGTCTTTAAGCTCAAGTCGGGCATACTGCTTCTTATTCATAATAGCCGCAAGAGCCATAATGCAGGCTACAAACTGACCGATGACTGTTGCGATAGATGCACCTGCAACCTCCAGCCTTGGGAAGCCAAAGTTGCCGAAGATGAGCAGATAGTTGAACACAACATTCAGAAGATTTGCCGTTGTGTTATAAATCATAGCGGTTTTCGAGTCGCCTGTCGCTCTCAATGTACTTGTCACAACAGAGGTTATCGCCATTGTGAATATACCGAGCATCTGGATCTGGAGATAAACTGTGCCGCCTGCGAGAGTTTCTGCGTCTGCCGCACCCATGAACTTGATCATAGGTTCAGCGAATATGTAACCGAAAATCGCGCCGACAACTGCAATGATAACATTGATAAGCATTGCCTGACGCATTACCAGTTTTGCTTTTTCCTGATTATTCGCACCTCTGTATCGGGCTACGAGAGCCATAGTACCCACATTGAGTGCCATAAATACTGTCGTTACAAGGAACTTCGGCTGTGTTGTAAGACCGACCGCCGAAATCGCCCACGCGCCAAGCTGACCTACCATCATAAGGTCGACCATGGATGCAAGCTGTGTAAGCATAAGCTCAACGAGAGACGGCCATGCAAGTCTGATAACGTCGGAATATACCATTTTATTGGTTACGCCTTCGGGCAGCGGCTGCTTGCCACGGACATTTTTGGAATTGCCTTCTGTACCGTCACCCCATGGAAGCCTGTCCAGGGTGGTTTCCAGAATTTCTTCCTTTTTCTTTGTGTCTGCCAAGGAAATCATTCCCCCTTTTCTGTCTTTTTTAATTTACTTAACATTATACCACATTTTCTTACTATATGGAAACTTTTTTTCGTGTTAAAAATATATTTAACATTTTGTTCATTAACTATTGCATTTTGCAAAAGAAAATTGTATACTTTATGCATAAACTATTTTATAAAAAGGAGCAGAATCTTATGAACTATGTAATAAAAGACAGAGAACCTGCAGATGCTCTCCGCTTTTTTGAAGACATCAGCGCAATTCCTCGCGCATCGAGAAACGAAGAAGGCATTGCAAACTTTATGCTCAAGTTCGCCGAAGAACGCGGTCTTTGGGCTGTAAAGGACGAATGGAACAATGTTATCATCAAGAAGCCGGGCTCCAAGGGCTGTGAAAACCTCCCTCCTGTTATGCTTCAGGGTCATCTTGACATCGTTCCTGAAAAGAATCAGGACACAGTTCACGACTGGGAAAAGGACGGTCTCAAGCTCCGTGTTGAAGGCGATATTCTCAAGGCTACAGGCACAACTCTCGGTTGTGACGACGGCTATGCTCTCGCTTACATGATGGCTGTGCTCGACAGAAAGGATGTTGTTCATCCACCACTTGAATGTGTTATGACTTCCATGGAAGAAGTCGGTCTTATCGGCGCTATGAACATGAGCGGCGAACACATCACAGCACGCACCATGATCGGCATGGACGGCGGCGGCGAAGGCAAGTTCCTCGTTTCTTCCGCAGGCGGCTGTTATACATTCGTAAAGGTTCCTTTTGAAACAAAGAAGGCAGAAGGCAAGGCTCTCGGCATCCACATCCGCGGTCTTCTCGGCGGCCATTCGGGCGGTCTTATCCATACAGAAAAGGGTAACTCCAACAAGATCATGGGCCGTATCCTCTTTGAACTCAAGAAGGAAATCGTATTTGACATTGCTAAGATTTCCGGTGGTTTCAAGGGCAATGCTATCCCAAGAGAAGCTGACTGCGTGATCGTAATGGACGAAAAGGACATTGCGAAAGCTATCGAAATCATCAGAACTGTCGAAGCTAAGGTTCAGAACGAGCTTCAGTTCTCCGATAAGGGCTTCTATGTTGTTATCGAAGAAGATGCAAAGGCTGAAACAGTTATCGACAAGGAAGCTGCCGCAAAGGTTATCCGCCTCAGCCATGTTCTCCCTAACGGCATGATGATGAAGCACATGGAAATCGAAGGTCTTACAAACGCTTCCCTCAATGTTGGTGTTGTAACACAGGAAGAAAATCAGATCGTTTACGAAGTTACTGTGCGTTCTGCTGAAGACAGCCTTGTTGACTACATCTCTGAAACTGTTGCTGACATCGCTGATGCTGTCGGCGCAAAGTGCGAAATCACAGGCAAGTATCCTGCATTTGCATACAATCCTGAGTCCCGCATCCGCAAGATTGCTATGGACGAATATCAGAAGCTTACAGGCAAGGAAGGCAAGATCAATGCTGTTCACGGCGGTACAGAAGCCGGCGTATTCCGCGGTCTTCTCCCTGGTCTTGACATCGTAGGTATCGGTCCTAACGCAGGCGGCGCACACACTCCTGACGAATATGTTGAGCTTCCATCCTTCAAGCTGGCATTTGACCTTCTCCTCAAAATGCTCGAAGCTCTCACAAAGTAAGAATATACATAAGAAAAAGCTCTCCATTTGGGGAGCTTTTCTTTTGCCTGCGGCAAAGTTAAGTGTGCTTTGCACATGAAGAAATGAAGCGGCTGACGCCATGAAGTGTTGCTTCCGGCAACGATAAGGTATCTGCGATGCATTTAATAAGGCGGCAAATAATAAATGCCGTCTGCCGAAAATTACTGCCCTTTTATTGACTTTATGGATGGGATTTGTTATGCTTGGAATATAGAGGTGATTATTCTGAAAATTTCCAACAATATTTTGAAGCATTATCTTAAAAACGTATATTTCATCACGGGCACGGCTTATGCAGGCAAGTCGACGACCGTTAAGATGCTTGCCGATAGATATGATATGATTTTCTGCGGTGAGAATTATCACAGCAAGGTGTCTGACATTGTGGCGACGCCTGAGGCACAGCCTGATATTTCTTTCATCAATAACCTTAAAGACTGGAATGATTTTGTCACACGCTCGCCTGAGGAATATGAGCGCTGGATTTACAGCACAGCGAAGGAAGCGGCTGAGTTTGAAGTGGCTGAGCTGATTGCGATTTCGCAGGATAAGAAGGTTATCGTCGATACGAATATTCCTGTGGATATTTTGAAGGAAATTGCCGACTACAATCACGTTGCCGTTATGCTCTCCCCGCAGTCGATGAGTGTCGACAGATTTTTTGACAGAAGTGACCCTGACAAGCAGTTTATTCTCAGCGTTATCGACGGTTGTGAAAACCCTGATGCGGTTATGGAAAATTACAAGCGCGGTCTTGCCCTCATCAACAGCAAGAAGCACTATGACGAATATGCCAACAGCGGATTTTTCACAGTTGTGCGCGAAAACAATGGAATCGACACCTGCGAGCAGGTCTGCGACGCCATTGCAAAGCATTTTGGACTTATAAATAAGTAAAAAGGAGTCCTTTACGGTCTCCTTTTTTCAATATCGGATTAAATTACATCTGTCTGCGTTTAAGAATATATGCTATTAAATATGCAATTGCAGTCATAACAGCCGCAATTACAAAGTGCATAAGCATAGCCAATACAAAAAAGCCACGCCACTCATTATTATTGAATACTGTTAATATCCCCATTGGCTCAAGCTCTATCACATAAATGATAAAAGCTAACATCGACGAAATAAGCGGAGCTGTCCACAGCAATTTTCTTTTAACGACAAATACGACAATTACTGTAAAAAACTGGATCATACCAAATATCAGAACATTAAACCAATCCATACAAACACTCTCCTTTATTCAATTTTTCAGATATACTGTTTTCTTATATTATATCATACTTTATTTGTAAGTTCAATATTGACAACTTTTGCTATTTATGGTATCATATTGATGTATGAGGGAGTAGCAAGCGCTCTGCGTAACAAGTCAACATACTGGTTTTACGACCTGGCTTGTTTTAATTTGCGAGACTCATGTATGCTATGGTTGAGCTTACATGGAGTCTTTTTATTTTGTTCCAAGTATGGCTGAGCCTGCTTGGATTTTTCATTATGGAGGATTTTTTAATGGAACTCGGTTTCACCCTTTTATTCAACAGCATTCTTCTCGGCGCAGGTCTTGCCATGGATGCCTTCTCTGTTTCCCTTGCCAACGGTCTTAACGACCCGGGCATGAGAAAGAGCCGCATGTCGGGTATTGCAGGCATTTTTGCCGCTTTCCAGTTTGCTATGCCGCTCATCGGCTGGATATGCGTTTCAACTGTGGCTCACCATTTTGCGGCTTTTGAAAAATGCATCCCTTATATCGCTCTCGCTCTTCTCGGTTACATAGGCGGCAAGATGCTTCTCGAAGGCATAAGATGCACAGACGAGGTCTGTGAAAGAACAGAGCTTACCCTCTCTGCTCTTATCATTCAGGGTATTGCAACATCTATCGACGCTCTTTCTGTCGGCTTTACAATCGCAAATTACAACTTCATTGAGGCTCTTGTTTCCTGTCTTATCATCGGAGTTGTCACATTCTTCATCTGCTTTGCAGGCCTTGCCATCGGCAAGAAGGCAGGTACAAAGCTTGCAGGCAAGGCCGGTATTTTAGGTGGCGCAATTCTCATTTTCATCGGTCTTGAGATTTTTATTACGAATGTATTTATGTAATATACAAAAGGAAAGCCACCCATGATGGGTGGCTTTTTATTTTATGTAAGTGATATAAACTTATCAACAATCTCCAGACACATAGCCGCTACAGAATTTTTTCTTTCGATAAACTCATCAGCGCCGCCGCTTATGCTGTCGCTTACGATTTTTATTAAAATGCACGGAACATTATTTCTGTTGCAGGTGAGAACAATGCCTGCCGCTTCCATCTCGCAGATATCTGCGCCGAACTGCTCATGCATTCTCTTTTTCGCCTCTTCATCACCTATGAACTTATCGCCCGATGCGCAGACCACAGGAACAAGCTCCGGATTCATTTCGATAGCCATTTTCACAAGCTCGGCAGTAGTTGGAATGTAGATATCCGGATAAGAAAGATATCTGCCCACCTCTACGTTATCGACTGCGCTTGTGTCAAAATCATAGTGGACAACTTTTTCCACAATACAGGCTTTAGTCACCGCCATTGCCTCTGTAAGTCCGCCGACCACGCCAAAGTTCACCACCATATCCACATGATAGTGGCTGATAAGGAACTGTGTTCCTGCCGCCGCGGCAATTTCGCCTGCGCCGCAGTTGACGATTATAAGCTGACAGCCGTTTGTTTCGTATATATAAGTTTTGAATCCCGCAACGCTGCTTTCCTCTTTGAGCCCTGCGCCATATTTATCAAGTACCGATTTAATTTCAACCGCTACAATCATTCCAATTTTCTTCATTGTATCATAGATTCCTTTCTTTGGTATTTGTGACCTTTATTTTTCCGCGTAGTAGCGGCACATATTTTTCATAATTTCTGCGAACTTAGCCTTATCGACAGCCATTGCCACATGGCAGTTTGGCTCTTTTTCACGGTCGATGACAGTCTGACCGATATTTTCACAGTCGCCGTCCTCGACACGGACATTGAGATTTTCAAATGTGACCACAGTTTCGTCCATCTGAGAAGCCACAGCAAGGGCATCGTGGATAGCATTGTTATCCGAGCCGTTTTCAACGCAGTTATATTTGGAAAATGCCGAGAGCTCCCTGATAAACCTAGCCTTTTTATTATCACCGCAAATCGCCATCATATCGTCAAAGTCGCTCATTTCGACAGCCGCCGCGTGGGTTGCGTTAAGCCCTACCATCCATACGTCCATCTTTTCAAAGACCTGTCTTGCGGCATGAGGATCTATCCAGATATTGAACTCGGCTGTTCTGTTTGTGGCGCTGACATTGCCGAAGGTGCCGCCGCCCATAATGACAAACTTCTTAAGAAGCTGTGGAAGGTCAGGGTGCTTTTCAAGGCATATTGCGATATTTGTAAGCGGGCCGACAGCGAAGAGGAGGAGCTCGCCCTTGTGCTTTACAGCTTCTTCATAGATTATTTCCCACGCAGGCATTTCATCAGGCTTCATTTCAGGCTGGTCAAAAACAAAGGAGCCTACGCCCGACTGACCGTGGGTATTTGCGGCAAACTGATTATATGCTTTTTTCAGCGGTTTTTCTGCGCCGAAGCCGACACGGCAGTTTATGCCTAATTCTTCACGGATGCAAAGGGCATTCTTTCTTGTGATTGCGGCAGGCACATTGCCTTCAACCGCTGTAATAGCGAGAATTTCAAAGCCTTCGTATGAATTGGCAAGAGCGAGAGCATAGCTGTCGTCAACACCCGGGTCGCAATCTATAATTATCGGAATCTTTTTCATATTGAGTCCTCACTTTGTTTTTATAATTATATTATAGTATTACTTGCCCATTCTTTCAAGAAGATTTTCGTAGAGTGCCTGTGTTTCTTCCACAGTCTTTGCCGAGATGACGAGATATTTTCCATTATTTTCCATTATGATATGGCTGTCGGCTCCTGTGTAGGCATAAAGTGTATATTTTCCCAGCTCATCATTTGCAAACTGTCCCATTGAAAGTCGCGCGCTGCCAAAGCCCATTGTGCGTATGCCTGTACGGAAGTCTTCGACATATTCGATATTTTCAATAAAGTCGTATCTCACCGTTAAGTCCTCATAGAAATCAGCCTTGATTTCGAAGGACTCATCGCTCATTTCATATTCAATATCACCTGCAAACATAATCACAACAACGAAAACAAGCACTGCAACAATACCGACCATGGAAAATTTCCTCATTTTCAACATTGCAGGAGTAAGCGGCAATGCTTGCTTTGTTGTAACATCCTTGCCTTCCGCCTTTTCTCTGCGGTAGAAGATATATGAGTATATTATAGGAACGAATGCCATTATGAATATTGCTGTAATCAGGAAGAACACCATAATTTCTTCGTCAAACAAACCCGAAAGCATTGTGAGCATACCGCCTGCAAGCCACAGCTTGCCTGCCATACGATGTGTGGCATTCCAGTTGGCTTCGCTTGAATATGTTGTTGGGATTCTAATGCCTATTGTGGAGTTCATACGGTTTTTAGGCATATAGTTGCCGATAACAATGAACATAAGACCTATGAAAATCGGTGTTACATGCTCAGGGCCGAAGCTTTTGCCCAATGCCGCGGAATATGTTATAGCACTTGTAAAAATCGATACAAAAGGCATTATCCACATTACGAGCTTCATGATTTTTTCGCTCTGGGCGTTGTCTTTGTTGGTTTTGAGGGTTATCCACACGCAGAAGATGTGAGCGGCTACAAGGATAAGCGGAACGATTGTGATGCCTGTGATTTTCGATGAAAAACCATCGGCTACTCCGTCTGCGCCCCAATGGGTTACCATTGTATCGGGCAGTTTATCCCACATAAGAAAGCCGAAAAGCATTGGCAGAAGTGTCACAAGCGATGTGACTATAATTATATTTCTGTATTTTTTCATAATTTACTCTCCTTTCAGGTCGGTAATCCAGAGCATGATTTCTTCCAGCACCGAGGCATTCAGATCATAGAAAATGAACTTGCCCTCTCTGGTGTCTCGTATCAAATCGGCATCCTTCAGCACCGAAAGATGTCGCGATATGGATGCGTCTGTCACTTCAAAGTTAGATGAGATTTCCCCTGCGCTCATTCTTCCCTTTTTCAGCATATTGAGTATTTCTCGCCTTATAGGGTCGGCAAGGGCTTTTAATGTATTCTGCAGAGCCATATTATGCCTCCTTTATCCAGTCTGCTATATCCTTTATGACATTTTCGCCGATGTGCTGTTCCTTGTTGTATTCCTGCTGAGCCTTGGAAATAACACCGTAAACCGATGGCACAAAGCAATGGTTGAGATTTTCATAGAGATGGAATGTGACATTTTCCCTGTCTTTAAGCAGATTTTTATAGAGGGCAAAATCGATTTCCGCCTTGCACTGAAAATCCTTATCGCCCTGCATGATAAGAATCGGCTTTTCGCAGTTTTTCAGATATTCATCTGCTCTGAACGATTCCATTTCCTTGAAATAATACATGGTTACGCCTGCACCAAATTTGCGTGTTTTGGCTTCTTCATCGGAGATGGTAAGAAGATTTTCAAAGCCTTTCATAATTTTTGCCGTCTGCTTTTCAAGAATCCATTTTTTAATTCCCTTTGACTGACTCAGCATATCGGCAAACTGCACCTTGAGAATCTGCTCAAAATTACGGAGCGAGCCTGCCATGATGATAAGCCCGTCGAAATTTCCGCCTTCGGCATCAATGCGAGGTGCGAGCATACCGCCCATACTGTGTCCTGCGATATATATTTTGCCTATTCGGCTGTCTTTACGAAGCATATCAGCGGCGAAAACGGCATCCTCTATCGTTTCTTCCTTTACAGTAATTCCTCCCTTACGCACCATCTTGAAGCCGTATTTATATGTGCGCTTGTCATAGCGGACAGAGGCGATTCCCTGCTTTGCAAGACCTTCTGCAAGGTCACGAAAAGGAGTCATTTTGCCCACCTTTTCATCCATATTTGATGAGCCTGAGCCGTGGACAAAAACTACGGCAGGGACAGGCTCTGTTATATTGTCAGGCAGAGTTAGCACACCATCAAGCGGGAAGTCTGTGCCTATTGTGATTTTTTCCTGTATCATACTGCACCTCATTTAACATTTAACCAAATTGTTAATTATAGTATACCACCCTTCTTCCCTTTTGTCAAGTATCCTGCTATGGTAACTTTTACTTGACACAGATATGGCTTTGTGCTACAATCAAGTTATCCCCCCGAGGGGGATATATGGAGGATATAAAAATGGAACACAAACATGAAAACACAAAGGCGGTTGTAAACAGACTTTCACGCGCTATCGGTCATCTTGAATCGGTTAAAAAAATGGTTGAAGAAGGGCGCGACTGCACAGAGGTCCTCATTCAGCTTGCCGCTGTCAAGTCTGCTATAAACAACACGGGCAAGCTTATTTTAAAGGACCACATCAACCATTGCGTCGTTCACGCTATCGAAAACAACGACGAGCAGGTGCTGGCTGAGCTCAGCGATGCAATAGATAAATTTATGAAGTAGGTGGGTTATGAAGCAGGGCAAATCAATATTTTTTGCCATTTTAGCTGCGGCGCTTTACGCTATAAACTCGCCGTTTTCCAAATTATTGCTTGAAAAGCTTTCGCCGACGATGATGGCTTCACTTCTCTATCTCGGCGCAGGCATAGGAATGTTCATCGTAGGCTTTATTCAGCGTAAGACAGGCAAAACCGGCAAGGAACAGCCGCTGACAAAGAAGGAGCTGCCATACACTCTCGGCATGATTTTCCTTGATATTGCGGCGCCTATATTCCTTATGCTCGGTCTTACAATGACAACTGCCGCCAACGCTTCCCTGCTCAACAACTTTGAAATCGTTGCAACAAGCCTTATCGCCCTTGTGATTTTCAAGGAAAAGATCTCGAAAAAGCTGTGGTGCGGTATCGGGCTTGTTACCCTTGCCAGCCTTCTTCTCTCATTTGAAGATATGAGCAGTCTTTCCTTCTCCTTCGGCTCGCTTTTCGTGCTTCTCGCCTGCGTATGCTGGGGCTTTGAAAACAACTGCACACGAAATCTTTCTTCCAAGAATCCTCTTGAAATCGTTGTTATCAAGGGTATTTTCTCCGGTCTCGGCTCGTTTATAGTGGCTGTGCTTTCACACGAAGTCACATTTGACCTTGTATATATGATTTTCGCTCTTATTCTCGGCTTTGTGGCTTACGGACTCAGTATTTTCTTCTACATATACGCTCAGCGCTATCTCGGCGCCGCAAAGACAAGCACATATTATGCTATCTCCCCGTTTATCGGCTCGACTCTGTCTCTTGTGATTTTCAGAGAGACTCCGTCGATGGTATTTATCATTGCGTTTATCATTATGATTGCCGGTACAGTAATCACATCGCAGGATGCGTAAATATAAAAAAGCTCTCCGATTTGGAGAGCTTTTATTTTGCTTGTTTTTAGTTTTCTGTCATAAAGCGAGCCATAAGCTTTGCTGTTGTTTCGAGCTGCCTGATGCCCACCTGTTCTTCAGGAGTATGTACCTTTGTCATGCCGCAGGCAATGATAATGCAGTCATAGCCCTTATAGCAGAAATGGTTGCCGTCGCCTGCGCCTGGAAGTGTGAAATCCCATGGTTCAACACCAAGATCTCTGTAATACTGCATCATTCTGCTGTAAAGCTTTGTGCTCTTGTCGAGCCAGAGCGGTGGAAGTGTAAGCTCTGTCTTGACTTCGATGTCGCCGCCAAACTTTTCTGCTGCAGCCTTGCAGATGTCGATAACGTCATTTGTCATCTTTTCTGTCTTAGGAATATCGAAAGCTCTTACATTAGCGAGAAGTGTTGCTTCGCCAGGAATAAAGGAAGCCATATCAACAGAAGCGTTTACGCCGTGGACATTGATAGTTGTTTCGTCTTCAAACTTACCCACAGGGATATTTGCAATAGCTTCTGCCATCATCTTGAGAGCGCTTACGCCTTCTTCAGGATTTCTGATAATGTGAGCCTGCTTGCCCTTGAATATGATTTCGATATTATTGGAGCCTCTGCCCGCTGCTGCGATTACGCCAGGGTCGCCTGCTGCGTCGACGGAGATGATTTCCTTACATGGAAGCTTGGAATAATCGAAGAGCTTTGCGCCGTACATACCCTTTTCTTCGTTGGCTGTGAAGTACATATATACGTCCTTGATTGGAAGACCTGCGTCCTTTACAGACTTATATGCTTCGATAATGGATGCGATACCAGCCTTGTCGTCTGCGCCGAGGATTGTATCGCCTGCAGAGTAAACATAGCCGTCTCTGATTACAGGCTCAACATTGCCTTCGTGGAAAACTGTGTCGATGTGGGCGTTAAGGCAGATTGGCTCGCCTTCCATATTGCCCTTGAAATATGCAAGAACATTGCCGCCTTCCTTGCCGATGGAATAAAGGCATTTATCGTAATAAACCTCGTCTGCGCCCATTTCTGTCAGGTACTTTACAAGATATTCTGCCATGTTGTTTTCTTCAAATGTGACAGACTTGATTTTTACCATATCGCAGAAATGATTTATCATGCGGTCTGTGTTGATGTTAAAATTGATCATAGGATATTCCTCCGTATTTTTAGTGACCGCTGGGTATATCAGAATACGTTCAGCGGCGAGATATTTTTTTCGTCAGAATGGATAAAAGCCGCAGGCAAGGCTTTGTGCCTTAACGAGGATTTTTCTCCATTATTGACGGAAAAAGAGCCACCGATGAACATATTATTGATTTACTCAGCGGTCACTCGGTTGTACCTTTATCGTACCAGTAATTTGAGTGGGTGTCAACATTTTATTGACATAAAATATATTTAATGGTATACTTTTTTCAAAGAAAATACACGGGCGAGGACAGTATCCTCGCTTTTTTAAGAGGTATAAATGTCACACACTTCATTTGCTGATCTGAATATTTCCGATGAGATGCTGGCTGCAGTTTCCTCGATGGGCTTTTATGAGGCTACACCTGTGCAGGCTTTGGCTATCCCCGTTGTGAAATCGGGCCGTGATCTCATTGCAAAATCCCAGACAGGCACGGGCAAAACGATAGCTTTCGGCCTGCCTATAATTGAAAATCTTATTACAGACGAGGACAAAACCACAGTTCAGGCCCTCATCGTCTGCCCTACACGCGAGCTTGCTCTGCAGGTGGCTGACGAGATGCGCAAGCTGGGCAACCACAAGGACGGTACTGCCATCACAACTGTCTACGGCGGCGTGCCTATCGAGCGCCAGATAGTAAGGCTTCGCCATTCAAATATCGTCATCGGCACTCCCGGACGAATTTTAGACCATATCGACCGTCGCACTCTCAAGCTGAAAAACTTACGCACTCTCGTTCTTGACGAGGCTGACGAAATGCTCAGCATGGGCTTCAAGGAGGAAATCGAGGATATTTTAAAGGCTGTGCCCGAAGAACGCCAGACTTTGCTTTTCTCGGCGACTATGCCGCCTGCAATTATGGCTATCACAGATAAATATCTCAAGGACCCCGAAGAAATCACTATTGATGCAGGCAAGGTAACTCTCGAAAGCATTGAACAGCGCTACATCACAATGCCTGAGGGCGAGAAAAACGAGTATCTGCTGGCGTTTCTCAGCAAGTACAAGCCGAAGCGCTCGATTATTTTCTGCAACACCAAGGTGATGAGCGACAATATGATGATTTTCCTCAAGGAAAATGGCTACGAATGTGATGTTATCCATTCGGATATCCGCCAGTCACAGCGAATTTCCACTATGTATGACTTCAAGAGCGGCAAGACTCCGATTCTCATTGCCACCGATATTGCCGCCCGAGGAATCGACGTCAGCGATGTGGACTATGTCATCAACTACGATATTCCGCAGACCACCGAATATTACGTTCACCGTATCGGCAGAACGGGCAGAGCAGGGCGTTTTGGTATGTCTGTAACACTTTGCGCAGGCAAACGCCAGGTCATTGAGCTGAAAAATATTGCACACGCTGTTAAAAGCGACATCACAGAGCTTAAAATCAAGATTGAAAAACCGACCGCTGTCAGGGGGGACATTATGGATAATATGCGTCAGGCGCTTCAGAGCCGCATTGAAAGTAAATATAAGAAGGCTGTCGAGGCTCTTATTAACGAAGGGCACTCCCCTGAGGACATTGCGGCGGCCGCGCTTCAGCTTTGCTTTTCAGGTGATATGAGCCGCCCTGAGGAGACTAAAACCCTCTCGGGCTCGACAGATATGAAGGCTAAAAACCATTCCAAAGAATCGGAAAAGCTGATTATTTCCATAGGCAAGAAGCACAAGGCTCAGCCTCACACAATTCTCGCCGCCATTGCAGGGGCAACCGGTATTTCGGGCGAAATGATAGGCAAAATCGATATTTTTGACGATCACACTCTTGTCGAAGTGCCGAAGGACCTTGTTTTTGAAATGATAGACTCTCTCGGCAGCTTGCGCATTGGCGGTAAGCCTGTAAACTGTGAGCTTTACATCGTTAACAAGGGCAAAACAAGCAAGCCTAACAAGCCAAACAAGCCGCCTAAAAAGCCTGCTTACAACAAAAAGAGAAGATAAAAAATCAAGCCACCCGGGTTGGGTGGCTTTTCTTTATATTTTTACCGCTGTTTTTGCATCAAACAGGAAGATATATTTGCCGATTACAGGCTTTCCAAAGGTCTTTGGGCGGCTTTTGCATAAAT
>SVKW01000048.1 GCA_015068285.1 Oscillospiraceae bacterium
TGCACACAGTCCTCTGAGATGTATTTATGAAGCTCATCAAGCAGGTTTTCGGAGACAACCACTTCGTAAAAATATTTTATAATGTCTTTGTTGCTCATTGCACATCTCCTTCGTCAAATTCAAGTTTGCCGCACTCTTTACAGCAGACTATTTTTCAAACTTTACCGTTACTGCATAGACTTCTTCGTAATTCAGCTCGGCGTACTCCTCAGGGGTGTGGAAATATTCCACGCCGTAGGAAGTCACCATGCTCTTTGTCGTTGCAATCTGGACGGCGACGGGGATTTCCTTGCCGTATTCGATGGCGCTTGTGTTTTCAAGAAATGACGTTGCCACCGCCATGCGGAAAGGCTTTTTCTCACCCTCAAAGTTGGTGCGGCCGCTGTTGTTCTCGCTCTGCAGAGCGATGCATATTCCCTCGGAAATATTGTCAAATTCAAAGGCGATTCTGCCCTTTTCATCGACAAACTGACGGCTTATGCTGTGGTGTTCCTCCCATTCCTCGCCCTCAAGCTTCCAGACCACGATGTCCATATTTTTCACATCCTTGTCGAGGATGAAATCATAGATATACTGGTCGTTTTCCTTGCCTAAAAGTGAAAGCAGGTCGGCCTCTTTCTGGGTGAAAGAAGCAGGGAAAAGAGTCATCGGCTCATTGCCCTTTGAGCAGGCGGTACACAGCAAAAGCGTAAATATTGTGATAACTAAAAGTAATTTTTTCATTATATTTTACCTTTGGTAGTTATATTTAGATCTTCAACATATTTCAGAAGGGACGACCATCGGTCGTCCGCGGGCGGGCACAGAGACCCGCCCCTACAGCAGCATTTTCCTACTTGCCGACGCAGAATTTGCTGAAGATTTCGTCGATGACATCGACTGTCGGATTCTTGCCGATTATCTCACCCAAGTAGCCGAGACCACGCTCTGCGTCCAGCAGGAAGGCATCGGCTGTCTGCCCCATACGGGCGGAAATTTCCGCATCATAGAAAGCTTCTGCCGCCTTCTGTAAAAGACCTGCCTGACGGGCATTTGTAATAAGAGTTTCATTTTCATCATAATCCACAAGACTCTCAAGATAAGCTATAAGCTCATCCACTCCGTCGCCCGTTTCAGCCGAAACATAGAATACCTTTTCAAAGCCGAATGTGTCTGTAATACGGACACCCTTGTCCGATTTATTGACCACCAAAACCGAGGTTTCAGCCGCCTTTGCCACATTCATCGAGCGGTAGTCATCGCTTGTGACCGAGCTTGAGCCATCGAGCACGCAGATTACAAGCCGCGCCTGCTTTGCCGCCTCGATAGAGCGCTCGATACCCAGCACCTCAGCCTTGCTTGTGCCCTCGCGGATGCCCGCTGTGTCCACAAGTCGAAGCACTGTGCCGCCCAAGGTTACAGTACCCTCGATAGTGTCGCGCGTTGTACCCTCTTCATCGGTGACAATAGCACGTTCAAAGCCTAAAATTCGATTGAGAAGGCTTGATTTGCCCGCATTCGGACGGCCGATAATGGCGCAAGGCAAGCCGCCTGCAATAATCGAGCCCTTGTCAAATGTGCTGTAGAGCCTGTTGATTTCTGTCTGAGCGAGGGTCAAAAGCTCAACAGCCTTTTCATACTGCCAGTCCTCAATATCCTCGTCGGTATAGTCGCAAACGGCATAAAAATGAGCCAGAAGCCCTGTCACGCCGTTGTAAATGCGGATAATTTTATTGTAAATACCGCCGTCAAGCTGATTTATTGCCGCTTTCGCCTGAGAAAGGCTTTCAGCGTGGATAAGGTCGCCGACAGCCTCGGCAGATGTAAGGTCAAGCTTGCCGTTTAAAAATGCGCGTTTTGTATACTCGCCGGCCTCGGCAAGACGAGCGCCTGCCTGCTGACCTGAGCGAAGCAATTCCTCAACGACAGCCTTGGAGCCGTGGCAGTAGATTTCCGCCATTTTCTCGCCTGTGTAGCTCTTTTCTGTGAAAAGAGTGGCGAGACAACGGTCGATAACCTTGCCATCCCGTGAAAGCGCCGAGCCGTAAAGCATTTTTTTAGGGTCTTTTTTGTTGTTGGTGACGAAAATTTTATCGAAAATATCCCATGCATCGTCGCCCGAAAGACGGACAATGCCGATAGCGCAAGGCAGCGAGCCGCCCGAATAGCTGATAATTGTATCCATAATGTTCTCCTTTCATAATTGGAGGGGTAATTTGTTAAAAAACGGACCGTCCGGGAGGTCGGTCCCTACAAAAAATATACCATAAAACGGCATACAGGGCAAGGGAATATGGCTATTTTTGACAGATTTCAAAAAAATTATAAATTTCCGAAAATTTTTCTTGACTTTTGCAAAATCTGTGGTATACTAAAAATGTTGCGAATATGGGAGCGGATGGGTGCTGGTGTGCCCTCTGGTCTTCAAAACCAGTAATTGGGGTTAAAACCTCATAGGTGGGTTCAATTCCCACACGTTCCCGCCACAAGCGAAACACCGCAAAAGCGGTTTGATATAGATGACCACTCCAAAGAGTGGTCAATTTTTCGGCTAAATCCTGCCAAAAGGCAGTTTAATATAGATCGTCGCGTCACATGATGCGATTTTATTTTGTCTCAACCGCACAAAATGCGGTTTACATACACAAATTGCCGTGAAAACGGTTTAAATATATACGACCGCTCACAGCGGTCACTTTATGAACTCTACACATACTCCATATCGGAATGCGAGTGCCGATATGGTCTCTTCATGTTTTACATAAAGCAGGACTTTGAGTCCTGCTTCCTTTCACTAATTACTGCGAAAGCAGTTTAATATAGATATCCCCAGAGAATATCTTCCGTTACAACCGCTTAAACGCGGTTTACATATATAAGAAATGCCGTGAAAATCGGTTTAATATAGATGAAGCCACCCATTCGGGTGGCTTTTTTGTTGCAAAAACGCCTGTAGTATGTTATGCTATGGGTATAGACCAAAAAGGGGGCATCATAATGGCAGTCAAGGGATGTATAAATATAACCTGTGCCGCTTATCACAAGCGCATTGCATATAAAAAGTCGGATGATTTCTGTTCAAAGTGCGGTCAGCCGCTCTATTACGTCTGCAAAAAGTGCTATAAGCCTCTGGAAAATGCCAGCGACAGATATTGCCCTGAATGTAGTGAAGAAATGGCGCAAAAGCGTGAAGCTATGAAGGAAAAGGCTGCAAAGGCAGGAAAGGTGGCTCTCAAGGCAGGCGAAGTGGCTATAAAAGTTGCACCATTCGCCGCAAGTATTCCGGGCATAAAGAAAATTGCACCGAAAATCCAGAAAGCCGCACCCGTCGTGGAAAAGGCAATAAAAATTGTAAAAAAGTAAAGTTAAAGCCACCCGTTTGGGTGGCTTTTGTTTATGCTTTATACTTATTGTAAATCTTTCTGTAGGCACGAATGAGCAGGAGGATGCCGATTGTGCCGCCGAGCATAAGAATTACAGGACCAACATATTCATTCCATATTTCAGCAATACCTGCGGCAAAATACCAGAGGGAATAGACCTTCCACATTGTGGCATTTTCCTTATTATATGCCGTTATATCGGTGATTTCGGTGGGTTTTACCTCTTTTCCCGACCAGAAACCCATAGGCTTTGTGAGTTTCTGCGCGTATGAGCCGATGGCATAGCACATAACGCCGCAGCCCAGTGATATTATGCAGAATATGATTTTTCCTGCCATAATTGCTCCTTTTTATCAGGTGTTGATTATACGGGACGCCGAGGGCGTCGTCCCCTACATATTTTTATGCAACTACAATCCCTCCACCATCGTTCCGATGGTCCCCCTCCCAAATAATGGGGTCCCCGACGAACCTGTTCGTTGGGGTAATTCGACAAGGGAGGCTTGTGGTGACGGCTTTTTTATCTCTGTTTTTCGATAAGTTCCTTTGCAAGTTCGAGAGCTTCGTCGGAATATGGCACTGTGCACTGAGCAACAGCAGGTCCGCCGCCGCCCTTGCCAGGGAAGGAAGCCATAAATTCACGCACAACTGCGCCCATATTATAATTCTTCATGCCCTTTGTCATTGCCATAATGAGATTGAGAGTTTCGCCCGACTTATTTGTCACCATAACGGCGCACTGATTTTCAAGCACAGCCTTGTCGATAGCCGCCTTGATGAGATTTTTCTCTTCAAGATGTGCGATAATCAGCTTGTGGTCGCCCTTGTCTTCGCCCATAGCGAGAAGATTCTTGCAGTCAGCTTCGCAAAGCTCAGCCTTGAGATGCTGAAGGTCGACAAATGCCTTGTCGTACTTTTCCTTGAGCTTAGTCAGCTCAGGCATAACCTCTGTCTTATCCTGCACGCCGAAGAAATCCTGCACGGCGAGAAGATGCTCGAAAACCTCGAAACGGTTTTCCTTGGCGCGATTGCCGAACTTATAGTAGATTCTCCACACGCCGCGGACATCCTTTGTACCTGTGATGACGCACTTTTCAACCTCACCTGTTGTGTGAGGGTGTGTGCCGCCGCAAGGGTTGACATCGAGATTTTCAATAGTCACAACGCGGATAATTTCATGTGTGAAAGCCTTTGCAGGCAGGCCGAGACCCTGAGCCTCGTCTTTTGTGTAGAAATTGATGAAAACAGGGCGGTTTTCGGCGATAACTTCGTTTACGCGCTTGTTAAGAGCGAACATTTCCTCATTGGTGAGCTTTCTGTCCAGCTCGACATGAGATGTGCCGTGCTCGATGCGTGCGGCAACTGTCTTTGCGTTAAACTCGGTTTCAGCCACAGCAGAGAAAATGTGCTGACCCATGTGCTGCTGCATCTGGTCAAAGCGGAAATCCCAGTCAAGCTGGCACTTGACCGTCTTGCCCTCGTCAATCGGAGCGCTGGCAAGATGGACATGGCCTGTCTTGTCTTCATAGACGTCGATGATTTCCACGCCGTCTATTGTACCCATATCGGCAAGCTGACCGCCGCCGCGGGCAAAGAATATTGTTTTATCGAGATAAATCTTATAGTTTTCGCCGTCCTTTTCGCATTTTGTGACAACAGCATCACACTCGCGAAGGTAGGCGTCACGATCGTAAAGTTTTTCTGTCATGGTAAGTTTAGTTGTTCCCCATTGAGCGGGCTCAATGGGGTCCCCTTTCTATTTAATACTCGCTCGGCGAAATGAATTCGCCGGCTCGGTACGCCGACACTCGTCGGCGGCGTCTGGATATTGCTTCATTCCAGATATAGATGAATTGTACTGCGGACATGAATAGATTTTCGATCCCCCAGTCACTTTGTGACAGCCCCCTTTACCAAAAGGGGCCTTTATCTTTACGAATATTAAAGCCTCCTCCTTGTAGGGGGAGGTGCCCGAAGGGCGGAGGGAGAGAAATTATTAACACTACAGCAGTCTTGTATTATTTATATTGAGCGCAAAGTTGAGGCCGAGATATTCAGCGGCTTTGCGGCACATGAGCATACGGGAGAGGAAAATCTCAAAATAATTCATCACCGGCGAAATGGAGGTGTCGATGGAAAGCTCGAGAGTCACCGACATGGAATCTCTGTCGAGAGTCAGTCCCGAAGTGTAAACTGCGTAGTTTACGCGGTCGTGGATATCGTATTCGCTCATATTTTTCTGGCGGACACGGCTGCGGCGTACGTCAGACTTGTCGGCGAGGATAAGCGCTGCCGAAATAGGGGAGACAGGACCGCCTGTGCCTTCGTCGTGATGACCGATAGCACAGATAACGTCGGCGATTTCCTCGATATCCATACCGATGCGGATGAGAAGGTCGTGCGCGATGAGTGCGCCCGACTGGGCGTGGTCCTTGCGGTTTACGCAGTTGCCGATATCGTGCATATAGCCTGCAATGCGTGCAAGCTCGACTGTGCGCTCGTCATATCCTAAAAACTCCAGAATATCGGAAGCCTTGTTGGCGCACAGAGTGGCGTGAGCAAATCCGTGGTCGGTGTAGCCCATAACGCCGAGGACATCGTTGCCCTTCTGAATGTATGTATTTATTTCGTAATTGCTTTTGATCTGGTCAAATGTTATCATTGGGTTGCTCTCCTTTCTTCGGAGGATTAGGGAATGAGTTGGCTGATGCCATGAATTGCACAAGCTGTGCATGAATTGAGCTTACGCTCATGAATTGTTCTTTCAGAACATTAATGTACCTGCGGTGCATTGGATAAACGCCCGACGGGCTACACCTCATCCGTCACCTGCGGTGACACCTTCTCCTCAAGGAGAAGGCTTAATATGCCCGTTTACAAAATATACCCCGATGGAGATCGGGGTATATTGATTTAGTTGTTGCATTGAATGTCCTCCCGGAAAGAGGAAATCCTCCCGATTTTGACGAATTCATTTCGGCAAAATCACACAAGACCAGCGTAACCGCACAATCCTGTTAAATCCGGGGCCCCCATAAAGCCTGCTTTATGGGGAGAGGTCCGCAAGGACCGACCATTAGATGCCCATTTCTTCCTTAACTTCCTTGAAGCACTTGATAGCGAAATCGAGGTCTTCCTTGGAGTGGCCAGCAGAAATCTGAGTACGGATTCTTGCCTTGCCCTGTGGAACAACTGGATAGAAGAAGCCAACAACGTAAACGCCCTTATCGAGCATACGCTTTGCGAATTCCTGAGCTACCTTTGCATCATAGAGCATAACTGGAACGATTGGGTGTGTGGATTCTGGAATATCGAAGCCGAGCTTGCCCATTTCTTCACGGAAGTACTTTGTATTTTCGTGAACCTTATCTCTGAGAGCTGTGGATTCGTTGAGCATCTGGAATACCTTGAGAGATGCAGCAGCGATAGCCGGAGCAAGAGTATTGGAGAAGAGGTATGGACGGGAGCGCTGACGGAGAAGGTCAACGATTTCCTGACGAGCTGCTGTGAAGCCGCCGGAAGCGCCGCCGAGAGCCTTACCGAGTGTACCTGTGATGATGTCAACTCTGCCCATAACGTCGCAGTATTCAGCTGTGCCGCGGCCGTGCTCACCCATGAAGCCTGTGGAGTGACATTCGTCGATCATAACGAGAGCGCCGAATTCGTCAGCGAGGTCACAGATGCCCTTGAGGTTAGCGATATAGCCGTCCATGGAGAATACGCCGTCTGTAGCGATGAGCTTGATACGAGCGCCCTTATCTGTTGCTTCCTGAAGCTTAGCACGGAGGTCTTCCATGTTGTTGTTCTTATAGCGGTAACGAGCTGCCTTACAGAGGCGGATACCGTCGATGATGGAAGCGTGGTTGAGTTCGTCGGAGATAACAGCGTCTTCAGCTGTGAGAAGTGTTTCAAAGAGACCGCCGTTAGCGTCGAAGCAGGAACCGTAAAGGATACAGTCGTCTGTACCTACGAAATCAGCGATAGCTCTTTCGAGGTCCTTGTGAACCTGCTGTGTACCGCAGATGAAACGTACGGAAGAAAGACCGAAGCCCCAGTTATCATAGGATTCCTTAGCAGCCTTGATGAGTTCTGGGTGGTTGGAAAGGCCGAGGTAGTTGTTAGCGCACATATTGAGAACGCCGTTAGCCTTTGTTGTGTCGATCATGGACTTCTGAGGAGTTGTGATAACTCTTTCGTCCTTGTATGTGCCGGAAGCCTTGATGTCTTCGAGCTGCTGAGCAAAAATCTTTAATGTATCGTTGTTCATAAGATATTTCTCCTTTATTTTATGTTACGGGCGGGCACGGAGACCCGCCCCTACATTTTTTATAATTATTAAATGTGCCGCAGGCACCTTAATATGTACACAGTACATACATCATTTGCCGAAGGCAACATCATCGCGAAGCGATATCATGTCCCATAGGGACACATCACTTATTTGTCCCAGCTGAGAACGACCTTGCCGGACATACCGGAGATCATTGCTTCAAAGCCCTTTTCAAATTCTGTGTAGTGGAAGCGATGTGTGATAACTGGTTCCATATCGAGGCCGCCCTGTACCATGTGCTTCATCTGATACCATGTCTGGTACATCTTTCTGCCGTAGATACCCTGGATTGTGAGACCCTTCATGATGATTGTGTTCCAGTCTGTCATCATATCCTTGCCCTGGAGGCCGAGGAGAGAAACCTTACCGCCGCACATCATGTTGTTAAGCATCTGCTTGAATGCTGGCTGAGCGCCGGACATTTCGAGACCTACATCGAAGCCTTCGTCAATGCCGAGTTCCTTCATAGCTTCTTCAAGGGATTCACGGCCAACGTTTACGCACTTTGTAGCGCCCATCTTCTTAGCGAGGTCGAGACGGTAGTCGTTAAGGTCTGTGATAACAACAGAACGAGCACCTGCGAACTTAGCGATACCAACTGCCATGATACCGATTGGGCCTGCACCTGTGATAAGAACGTTCTTACCAACGAGATCCCACATAAGAGCTGTATGTGTAGCGTTGCCGAATGCATCGAAGAAGGAAACTACATCGTCCTTAAGGTCGTCTTCGATTGTGACAACATTGGAAGCAGGAATGCAGAGGTATTCAGCGAAAGCACCGTCACGGTTAACGCCGACACCGCGTGTCTTTTCACACCACTGACCGTTACCTGTACGGCAGTTGTAGCACTGACCGCAAACGATATGGCCTTCACCGGAAACGCGCTGACCAACCTTGAGGCCTTCTACGCCTTCGCCGAGAGCAGCGATTTCGCCAACATATTCGTGGCCGACTGTGAGAGGTGGATTGAGGTTCTTCTGGGACCATTCGTTCCATTCATAAATATGAACGTCTGTGCCGCAGATAGCTGTCTTCTTGATCTTGATAAGAACTTCGCCAGCCTTTGGAGTTGGAACCGGGACCTGCATAAGTGTGAGGCCCTTAACTGGACCAGTCTTAACGAGAGCATCCATCATTGTAGGAATCATAACTCTATTCTCCTATCTTAAATAAATTATTAGCATTTTTTGCAGTAACAAAGGACAAATCGGCAAATATTTAACGAGATATTCACGCAAATTTACACCTTATATTACATTTATTATTCTACCACCAATAAAACCGATTTTCAAGTGTAAATTGCAATGAATTGTAAATAATATTGCATATATAAATGAATTGGCTTTGCCATGAATTGCCGTCGGCATGAATTGATGCTTATGCATCATGAATTGCATCAAAGATGCATTATGGTGCCTGTGGCGCATTGAATAATACGGGCGGGCATGGAAACCCACCCCTACGATAGCAAACCACGATAAACAAAACCTGTAGGGGAGGGTCTCTGTGCCCTCCCGCATCCGATCATAAAAACTTTTTAAAAATCTTTGGAACAAAATCTATTTTTTACAGTCTAAAGACTTGTGACAAACAAAATCACAACAAACATACGACTTTTTAACACTGAAAGGAATATTTAAAATGAAGAAAATTACAGCACTTACACTTCTCGTTATCATGTGCATGGGTCTTTTCGCAGGCTGCTCCTCTGAAGAAGGCACAGCATCCACAAAGAACCCTGTAGTATCCGACATCGTTACAGCTATCGACGAAAAGCTCGTTGAAAATGTAGGCGGCGAAGAAAACATGATCGCTAAGATGGAAGGCGACGACGAAATGACAGCTACATTCTATTACCTCAACACAGAAGATCTCGAAAGCTACTCCCTCAAGTTCCCAATGATCAACGTAAAGGCTGAAGAAGTTTTCGTTGCAAAGGTTAAGGACGGCAAGATGGACGCAGTCAAGGAAGGCATTGAAAAGCGTCAGGCTGACCTCGATGCACAGTGGAAGCAGTACCTCCCAGACCAGTACGAACTGGTTGAAAAAGCACAGACTGTTGTCAACGGCAACTACGTTCTCTTCGTTGTATCCGAACACGCTGACGACATCGTAGGCGTATTCAACGAAATGACTAAGTAATCATTTTACATTATGTGTAGGGGCGGGTTTCCATGCCCGCCCGCAAACAATATACAAATCCACACAGGCGGAACAGCGTTTCCGCCTGTTGTTATGTGGAAGGGAATGAATTGGCTTTGCCATGAATTGCCTTACGACATGAATTGCCTTACGACATGAATTGAAGCGTCGCTTCATGAATTGCATCAAAGATGCATTGTGGTGCCTGCGGCGCTATTTATTAAGCGGACCGTCGGGGACGCCGGTCCCTACAATCAAAGCAAAAAGCCTCGCCCTATATAATAGGGAGAGGTGGTAGCCGTAAGGCTGACGGAGAGGGTTTCACCTATAAAATGTGATTTATCACACCTTAATGTTCCGAAGGAACAATTTATGCACCGCAGGTGCGATTCATGATGTTTACATCAATTCATGCGTTTAACGGGGTCCCCGGCGAGCCTGCTCTTTGGGGTAAAACGCAATTCATTTTATCTCTCTTGACTTCCCTTACATTTTACTATACCATTATAATAGGTGAGTATGGCGCTCACCCAATACCACGAAAGGCAACACACTAAAAACTATGGTTTTCAGCTCGATTCTCTTTATGTTCATATACCTGCCCTGTGTGCTGGGTATATACTACGCCTTGCCTAAGAAATTCCGCAACGGCGCGCTTTTCATTCTCAACCTCATTTTCTACGGCTGGGGTGAGCCTGTTTACATCACAATTATGCTGCTCAGTACTGTCATCGACTACACCCACGGCATTTTAGTCGAAAACAACAAGGCAAAGGGCAATATAAAGAGGGCAAAATTATGGGTAAGCTCCTCGGTTTTCTTCAACCTTGCGCTTCTCATATTCTTCAAGTATTTTGACTTTATCGTCGGCAATATTCTTGCCATTGCACCGAATCTGCCCCTCAAACCTCTCGGCATTCCGCTGCCTATCGGCATTTCATTCTATACATTCCAGACAATGTCCTACACCATCGACGTATTCCGCGGCGATGCAAAGGCACAGCGAAACATCTTCGCTTTCGGCTCTTTCGTAACACTTTTCCCACAGCTCATCGCAGGTCCTATCATTAAATATAAGGACGTTGACGACCAGCTTACACACCGCACAGAGTCTGTTGAAAAGTTTGCAAAGGGCGTTGAAACCTTTATGGCAGGTCTTTGCAAAAAGGCGCTCCTTGCCAACAACATCGGGCCACTCTGGGACAGCATTTACGCAACCAATATGGCAGACCAGTCTGTCCTCTCCCTGTGGCTCGGTATTATCGCATTCGTGCTTCAGCTTTACTTCGACTTCTCCGGCTATTCCGATATGGCGCGAGGCTTAGGCCGTATGCTCGGCTTTGAGTTTATGGAAAACTTCAATTATCCGTTCATCTCAAAGAGTATCACAGAGTTCTGGAGAAGATGGCACATCTCTCTCGGCTCATGGTTCAGAGAATATGTATATATCCCTCTCGGCGGCAACCGCTGCTCAAAAGCAAGAAACTTCTTCAACATCTTCGTTGTATGGGCAACAACAGGCATCTGGCACGGCGCAAGCTGGAACTTCCTTATCTGGGGTCTTATCTTCGCTGTACTGCTTATGTTTGAAAAGGGCTTCCTTCTCAAAAAGCTCCAGAAAGCGCCGGGCTTCATCGCACACGCATACACATTGTTCTTCGTTCTGCTCTCCTTTGTATTCTTCGCAATCGAAGGTATGGGCGCAGGGCTTGAATACATGGGCGGTATGTTCGGCTTAAACGGTCTCCCGCTTATCAATGCAGACTTCCTTTACAACATCCGCAACTACGGCGCACTTCTTGTGCTTCTCCTTGTCAGCGCAACACCTGTTGTAAAGAACACATTCTTTAAAATCCGCGAAAACAAAAACGAATGGCTTGTGCCTGTGCTTTGCGCAATCGGTCTTATCATTTCGACAGCATACCTTGTCGATGCAAGCTACAACCCATTCCTTTACTTCCGTTTCTAAGAGGTGAATTATGAATAAATACAGCAAAATAACAACCTTCACCTTTGTCGGCTTCATCGCAGTTTTCTTCCTTCTGCTCATTATTATGCCAAAGAGCGAATTTTCCGAAATGGAAAACAGAAATCTTGCACAGATACCGAAGTTTACATTTGAAAGATTATTTAACGGCAAGTTCACAGCCGAATTTGAAGAATATGTCACCGACCAGTTTGCATTCCGCGATACATGGGTGGGCATGAAGTATTTCTTCGAAAAGGCTCTTCTCAAGACAGAGAACAACGGCATTTATTTCGGCAAGGACGGCTATCTTATGACAAAGTTCGTAAAGCCTGACGACAGTCGCCTTGACATCAACTACGGCGCTGTCCGGAAGCTTTCCGACTCTCTCGATATTCCTGTCCGTTTCTCCCTTATTCCTATGGCAAGCTATGTACACGCTGACAAGCTCCCAAGCAATGCAAATCCATATAATCAGCAGATTCTTTTAGACAGAGCGGCTGAAATGGAGGAATATTTCGACCTTAGCCAGACACTTCTCGCTCACAAGGACGAATACATCTATTACCGCACAGACCACCACTGGACAAGTGACGGCGCATACTATGCTTATGAAAAAATCTGTCAGGAATACGGCATGACACCTCATGACAGAGTGCTCCGCAAGGAATATCCTGAGTTTTACGGCACACTTTACTCCAATGCAGGCGCAAGAATGGTTGAGCCTGACACAGTTACAACATTTATGGTGCCTGAGCTTTCTGTAAAGGACGAAAACGGCAACGATATTCCGCTTTACGATGAATCCTTTGCCGACAAGAAGGACAAATACTCGGTATTCTTCGGCGGAAATCCTCCGCTCGTTGTTCTTGACAACGCAGAAATCGAAGACGGCGAAAAGCTCCTGCTCATCAAGGACTCCTACTCCAATTCTTTAGCGCCATATCTCACACACAATTTTGACGAGATTCATGTATGGGATCTGCGCGCAAACAAGACAAGCATTTCCGAATATGTCTCCGCAAACGGCATCACACAGGTGCTTGTGCTCTATTCAACGGAAAATTTTGCATCCGATACAAATATCATGTTCATGAGTAAGTAAAAGGGTTTTGCATATAATAGCTTTGTGCCCGATACGGGCGCTAAAAACTCACGAATGGGGAGTGAGCATAAATGAAAGCAAGAAATGTTGCAATGATGACCTTGGGAATCGGTGCGCTCGGTATTGGCGCAGCGGCTTACGCAGGGTCAAAGCTGAACAAAAGCGGCACAATGCCGATGAAAGCAAAACTTAAAGAAGCGGCAGATAAAATAATGCCGTAGATAACTAAAAGGGAAAAAGCTTCCACAGCCTGTGGAAGCTTTTTTAATTTTATCCGGACATCTCGGCTCCCTCTGACGAGGGAGCTGGCAAAACCTATGGTTTTGACTGAGGGAGAGAACTTAAAGGCTCTATTTTTAGCATTCTCTCCTTCCACCGCAAGCGGTCCCCCTCCCTCGTCAGAGGGAGGCAAGAAAAACTGTATAATAAAAAAGCCACCCTTTTCAGAGTGGCTTTGATTTTATAAATTAGTCGTTCCAGAGAGCAGCATCGCCAAGTTCAGGACCTGGAGAAAGAGTTGTTGTCTTGATCCATTCTTCTGTTGGAGGAACTTCCTGTCTTGCTTCACATACGATTTTGAGCATATATCCGTCTGTTACGTCAATTTCAAACTTATCAGGCA
>SVKW01000049.1 GCA_015068285.1 Oscillospiraceae bacterium
CCTCGTTGTTTCCGAAAAGGAAGCTGAACTCGGCGATACAGTTATGATCGACTTCGAAGGCTTCATCGACGGCGTTGCATTCGAAGGCGGCAAGGGCGATAACTTCGACCTCAAGCTCGGCTCCGGTATGTTCATCCCAGGCTTTGAAGATCAGCTCGTTGGCAAGAAGGCTGGCGAAGAATGTGACGTTAACGTAACATTCCCAGAACAGTACGGCGCAGCAGAACTCGCTGGCAAGCCAGCAGTTTTCAAGTGCAAGGTTCACGAAGTTAAGGTTACAGAAATGCCTGTAATGGACGACGAATTCGCAAAGGACGTTTCCGAATTCGATACAATGGCTGAACTCAAGGCTGACCTCACAAAGAGAATGGAAGAATCCAAGGCTCAGCAGGTTGAAAGAAACTACGAAGAAGCTCTCATCAAGGAAATGCTCGAATCCTTCGAAGGCGAAATCCCAGAAGTTATGGTAGAAACACAGATCGACAGAAATATCGACGATATGAACTACCGTTTCGCAATGCAGGGCATCGGCTTTGAACAGTACCTCCAGATGAGCGGTCTCACACTTGACGCTTACAGAAAGCTCAACCACGACCAGGCTCTTAACCAGGTTAAGACACGCCTCGCTCTCGAAACAATCGCTAAGGAAGAAGGCCTCGAAGTAACAGAAGAAGAACTCGAAGCTGAATTCGCAAAGCTCGCTGAACAGAACGCTATGGACGTTGCTAAGGTTAAGGAGCTCCTTCCTGTAAACGCTCTCAAGGGCGACCTCGCAACACAGAAGGCTGTTGATTTCATCAAGGAAAACGCAAAGCCAGCTAAGAAGCGCGCTACACGCAAGAAGAAGGAAGAAGCTGAAACAGCTGAAGACGCTGAATAATTTAGGGGTAATCCCCGAATAAATCGATAAAAAGATTTAAAAACATAGAAAAGGGTATGGGTGGGCATAAGCTCACCCATATTATGCATTATAATAATTATCGTAAAGTTTATAAAGCCTTCCCCTCGATTCACACCCCAAACAGCAGGCTGTTCGGGGACCCCATTTGGAAGGGGGACCGCTTCAGCGGTGGATGAGGTGTAGCCTGAAAGGCGTTTTATCAGATAATACCTTGTTTCGTGCCTCCCTCTGAGGAGGGAGGTGGCTCACCAAAGGTGAGACGGAGGGAGAGATACCTATTTAATCCGCCGCAGGCAACCTCTGATAGCCTCCCTTGTGCAATGGCCCAGGCCACCCTCTCTTGGCCTTCGGCCAATTCACCTTGAGGGAGGTGCCGATCGAAGATTGACGGAGAGGTTTGTCCTTAATAAACATGAGCTTGCCTCACACCACAACATTTGACGAAGGCAAATATATCGCATCGGCTTTGCCGATATATCGCGCGTACATCGTACGAATATCGTATCCGAAGGATATATCGCATCACCAAAGGTGATACTTATGTAAACTTTACCCACTATCAGAAAGGAGAAGAAAAATGGCATACATTCCAATGGTTGTCGAACAGACAAGCAAGGGCGAACGTTCATACGACATCTATTCAAGACTTCTCAACGACAGAATCGTATTTCTCTCTGACGAAGTAAATGACCAGACAGCAAGCCTTGTCGTTGCCCAGCTTCTTTATCTTGAAGCACAGGACCCTGATAAGGACATCAGCTTCTATATCAATTCCCCGGGCGGCTCCATCACAGCAGGTATGGCTATCTATGATACAATGCAGTACATCAAGTGCGATGTTTCCACAATCTGCATTGGTATGGCAGCTTCCATGGGCGCATTCCTTCTTGCTGCAGGCGCAAAGGGCAAGAGATATGCTCTTCCTAACAGCGAAATCATGATCCACCAGCCATTAGGCGGTGCAAGAGGTCAGGCAACTGACATCAAGATCGCTGCAGAACGCATCATCAAGATGAGAGAAACTCTCAACCAGATCCTCTCCGAAAGAACAGGTCAGCCTATCGAAAAGATCAATGCAGATACAGAAAGAGATAACTTCATGTCTGCTTATGAAGCTAAGGAATACGGCCTTGTTGACGAAGTAATGGTCAAGAGGTAGCACAAAAATGCAGGAAAACGAAAAGAAACTCAGATGCAGCTTCTGCGGCAGAACAAAGGAAGACGGGGTTGAAATCCTCTCCGGTCCGGGCGTTCACATCTGCACAGTTTGCATTGATATGTGCAACCAGATTCTGGCTGAGCGCGAAATGGAAATGGAGCAGGAGTTCAATGAAGAAATCATGGATTCCATTCTCAAGCCGCGCGAAATCAAGGAAGCTCTCGATGAATATGTAATCGGTCAGGACAGAGCAAAGAAGGCTCTCGCAGTTGCCGTTTATAATCATTACAAGCGTGTTTCCCACCTCGATGACGGTGACGATGTTGAAATCCAGAAGAGCAATATCCTCCTCATCGGTCCTACAGGCTCCGGTAAGACACATCTTGCCCAGACTCTCGCAAAATCTCTCAATGTTCCATTCGCCATCGCAGATGCAACAACTCTCACAGAGGCAGGCTATGTTGGTGAAGACGTTGAAAATATACTGCTCCGTCTTATTCAGGCGGCAGATTTCGATGTTGCAAGAGCAGAACGCGGCATTATCTATATCGACGAGCTGGATAAAATCGCAAGAAAGAGCGAAAATCCGTCTATCACCCGCGATGTAAGCGGTGAAGGCGTACAGCAGGCTCTCCTCAAGATTCTCGAAGGCACAACAGCCAATGTTCCACCTCAGGGCGGCAGAAAGCACCCTCAGCAGGAGTTTATCCAGATCGATACAACAAATATCCTCTTCATCTGCGGCGGCGCATTTGACGGCCTCGATAAGGTCATCGAAAAGCGCACAGGCAAGAAGGGTCTCGGTTTCGGCGCTGAAATCAGAACACAGGCAGAAAAGGATAACTCCGACCTTCTCGCAAAGGTCGAGCCACACGATATTCTCAAATTCGGTCTCATTCCTGAGCTTGTAGGCAGACTTCCTGTCCTCGTTGCTCTCGATAATCTCGATAAGGATGCCCTTGTCCGTATCCTGACAGAGCCGAAGAATGCTATCGTAAAGCAGTATAAAAAGCTGTTCTCTCTCGATGATGTCGAGCTTGAATTTGAGCAGGATGCAATCGTGAGAATTGCTGAAAAGACAATCGACAGAAAGACAGGCGCACGCGGCCTCCGCGCGGTTATCGAAGAAATCATGAACGACCTTATGTTTGAAATCCCTTCCCAGGAGGGTGTCAAGAAGGTCATCGTCACAAAGGACTTCGTCGACGGCAAGGAAGAAGCAACACTCATTAAGGAATAACTTCCTCATTTAGCCTTCCCCTTGAGGGGAAGGGGGACCGCTTTAGCGGTGGATGAGGTGTAGGATGCAAAGCATACGTTTAATCAACTATAAAACAAAAGACCATCTTTGCAGATGGTCTTTTTTGATACTTAAATATTCTTCAGAATAACTAAAAGCAGTACAAATTCGATTATTGCCCAGACGACAGCCAGCAGCGTTGTCACGAAAAGCGAGGCGAAAACTATCAGCTTTTTATTATTTGTTCTCGCTATTCCCGGCACAAGCATTCCACCTGTGTACCACACAAGGTCGAGGAAAATAAGAGCCATTATAAACGAAGTCACAAATATCGTTCCGGTGCTGTAGTATAGCTGAAAAACAAGGGCGGCGAAAAGAAATGCCGCTGTCGTCACGATATTCATGGCGAGGAATTCTTCCGGGTCGTTCAGCTTTTTGTAAGGACCGCCTTCAAGCCATTTCTTAAGGAAGAAACTGCCGTTTACACCGACATGACGCTTGATTCGCTCGACAATATTGGTAAGATCTTCGGATTTTTCAATGCCTGTAAGGTAAAAATCAATCGAATCGGAGGTGTCCCTGCCTTTGAGAGAATATGGAATGATAATCTTTTCGCTGTTTATCGCCGTGTCGATTTCCTTAGGCATCCACACAGATCTTTCGGAATCAGCAGATAGAATCGGCACAAAAACCTTGCAGTTTTTTATCGCGTTGGGCACAGATGAAGCGTAGTCAAAGCCCTTTTTTATATCATCAGGCGCCATCCACACGGAAATCTTATTCTTTTCCAGCTCACTGCGCAATGCAAGAGCTTCTTCACGGGCATCGTTGTGATAGCTTATAAAAACATCTTTTCCCATAGCTTACCTCATAAATGCAGGCGTAATTGCAGCAGTGGCAAGGAATAATGTGCTGATTATGCCAAAAGTCACAGCCGCTGTCACGATAACAGCCACAGATTTGCTTTTGAATCGCGAAACACGCAGGCAAACGCCGTACGACATATACCATGCAAGCATAAACATTGCGATGAAAACAACCGGCATAATTGGCGCGTATTTTATAAATTCAAAAATGACCGAAAAAATCGGAATTGCGTGAACGGCAAGCACAGCCGTTGCTGTGTGGAGCAGAGTACGCACCTTCGGCTCTTTCGCGCGTTTGCGGCCGTATGGAGTAAGCCTTAAAAGGAAATTTTCGGTAGCCGTCGGCACAAAATCTCCCGCAGGCTCGTCGGGAAGTTCAGGTGCTTTTGTAATATCTTCAATGATATGCTCAGGGGCTTCCTTGTCTGTGATTTTGCAAAGCTCAAGGAGCATACTGCGCAAAACTTCGCTCTTGTTGGCGTAGGCTTCATAGCGCTGAACATTGGAAAGATAGAAATTGAACTCCTCGGTCAGCCTGCACTTTTCAACCATAAACGGCATGACGGTCTTGCCCATATCAAATGCGGTGTTGATCTCCTTGCGCACCCATTTTGAGCGCTGAGCCTTTCGTGAAAGAATGAGCACAACGGCAGAGCAATTTCTTATAGCGGTCGGTATTTCTGTGGCATAATCCGAGCCGACAGGAATACTTTCGGGCGCCATCCATACGGAAAAGCCGTTGGTTTCAAGGAAATCCTTTATGTAGTAAGCGTGGGCGCTCTCTGTCGAGCGGTAGCTTATGAATATCTCTTTATTATCCATTATTTATCCCCCGATAAAATATAGCTGTATTAAGTTTAGCACAAAAAATCCAAAATGTAAATCAAATAAGGCTCAAAATCAACTTGTGTAAAGCAAATAAATCACCATACGGAAAATTATGCGGTCTGTCAATATACAGAAAAATAACAAATATGATATAATATTAAACTAAGGAGGTAAACAATATAAGATGAAGAAAATTAAGGATTGCATTATCTTCTATGCAGTTACGGTTGTGATTTTTGGTGTACTCCTTTTTGGATACGATAACCGAACACCGCTCGAAAGAGAGCTGTTTATCGATGGTGAGCTTTATTATCTCGGAAATATGTACGCACCAATGGAAGAAAAAGTTTTGGATGACGAAGCGAAAGTAATTCGTGAGTGGATAAAAACACTTACGATAATTGACGAAGAGCTGGTTCATTATCCTTATATCGAGCCTACAATAAAGATCGCAGGGGAGGAACAGTCTGTCGGTCTGCGAAATTTGAGCTTCAAGAGTGATGCATATTATCCTTACAGTCATGCCTACAGAGGCGAACAAATGGTGGTGCTTGTCTATCCTCATATTGAAGAAATCGGAATCCAGTATGCCTGCCTTGCAGTATCAGATAATCAGGAGTTGGGGGATGAGGTCAATAAAATGTGGAATAAAGCCTTCGATAATAAATATCCCGATTATCCAAACTAAACACAAAAAGACCGCCCTTTCGGACGGTCTTTAATATTATTTTTTCAATATGTATGACGGGTGATAAAGCCCTGTGGGAGCGTAAAACTCGTCGCCTGTATAGGTGAAGCCCAGCTTCTTTGTCAGCGCTCGTGAGCCTTCGTTATTCGGGTGATGCCCTGCGAAAAGTGCGTCAAAGCCCTTGACTTCAAAGGCATATTTTATAGCCGTCTTTGCCAATTCCGTACCATATCCGCCACGCTGGAAAGGCTTGCGGAGATGAATACCCATTTCATAGATATTCTTATCCAGGTCATAAGGGCGGAAGCCGCCGACACCTGCAAATTCGCCGCTCTCTAAATCAAACAAAGGATAATACTGAACGCCGTACTTCTCATAATTGGAAATCTCTAAAGACAGACGAGCCTTGATATCCTCATCGCTGAAAACCCCCGTTGCGCAGATAAACTTTGTCACATCGGGCGAGCCCCACAGCGAGCGTGCAAGGTCTAAATCATCCTCAGTCCAGACCGAAAAGCCGAGACGCTCCGATTTAAGAAAATATTCTCTCATTTATAAGCTCCAATCTATGTCGGTGCCATTTTTCTGCAAAAATGCCTTTGCCTTTGAAAAATGCCTGCAGCCGAAAAATCCATTGTACGCCGAAAGCGGGGAAGGGTGGACGGTTTCAAGAATGAGATGATTCGGATTTGTGATAAGCTTTTTCTTGCTTCGGGCATTTGCGCCCCACAGCAGGAAAACCATAGGCTTTTCTCTCTTATTGAGGTGAGAAATGACAGTATCGGTGAAAATCTCCCAGCCCATACCCTTGTGAGAGTTGGGCTTGCCCTCACGCACAGTCAGAACTGTGTTGAGAAGAAGCACACCATTCTGTGCCCATTTTGTAAGATTGCCGTGGTTGGGAATCTCAAAACCGATGTCGTCGTGCAATTCCTTGAAAATATTCACAAGGGAAGGAGGGGCGGCAACTCCGTGCTGGACGGAGAAGGACAAGCCGTGAGCCTGATTCACCCCGTGATAAGGGTCCTGCCCTAAAATAACCACCTTGACATCGTTGTACGCAGTATTTTTCAGCGCATTGAAAATGTCGTACATGGACGGATGTATCTTCTGGGTCTTGTATTCTGTCTTTAAGAATTCGCGGAGCTTTAAATAATACTCCTTGTCAAACTCACCTTTGAGAATATCGTCCCAGTCGTTGCCTATATTTACCATTTTATTTGAAGAAAATCTTGTTGTATGTTTCTTCGGAGAGAGCCTTGATAACTTCAACAGCCATGTTTACAGTTGCATCAACGTCGCTTTCAGCACACCAGTTGTAATGTGTATGAACATAGCGGCATGGGATACCGAGAACGAGACATGGGATGTTCTTGCCTGCGAAGAGGTGAATCTTGCCTGCGTCTGTCGAGCCTCTGCGGCGTACTGCGCACTGGTAAGGAATACCATTCTTGTCGCCCACTTCCTTAGCGAGAGCGATGAACTCAGGGTTGCTGATGTAGCTTGCGTCCATGTGACGGATCTGTGTGCCGTGCTTGAGAGCGCCCTGAGATTCACAAGGACCGCGGTAAAGGTCGTCAGCAGGGGAGCCTTCAAATACGATAGCAAGGTCTGGTTCAAAGTGGTTAGCTGTAACCTGAGCGCCGCGTGTGCCAACTTCTTCCTGAGCAGCAAATCCGCCGACTACGTCAACATAAAGGTCATTTTCTTCGATGAGCTTCTTCATTGTTTCGATGATGCAGTAGCAACCCATACGGTTGTCAAATGCCTTGCCGAAAAGTGTATTGTTCTTGTCGTTGTATTCATACTGAACATCAGGCATGATAGGGTCGCCTACGTTGATGCCGAAAACTTCCATAACTTCTTCACGGGAGCTTGCGCCGACATCGATGTAAATGCCTTCGATATCGAGCTTGGCAGCTCTTTCAGCATCAGTCATAAAGTGAGGTGGCTTGGAAGTTGTGATACCCTTGATGAGCTCGCCCTTGCGGTTGCGGATGTAAACAGAGTGAGCAGGAACATTTGTAGCAACCCAGCCGCCGAGGTTTACAAAGGAAATAAGGCCGTTAGCCTTGATGTGCTGAACGATGAAGCCCAGCTCGTCGAGATGAGCGTCGAGCATGATGACAGGCTTCTTGCCTGTGTGATTCTTCATACGCATGAAAACATTGTGCATAGCATCGCTTTCAACGTCGAATTCTGTGCACCAGTTCTTGATGACCTTGACAACGTCATCTTCAAAGCCGGAAGGACCGAATGCATTGGTGATCTCTTCAATAAGTTTCAGATTAGCCATAATAGTTCTCCTTTATATTATATATTGTATTTTGCGATGGAAGTTTTCGCTCCCTCCGGCACTGCGTGCCACCTCCCTCTACGAGAAGGAGGCTATGGGTGAGCAAAGTTGAAGGCCCCTTTGATTCAAGGGGGCTGTCACGAAGTGACTGGGGGATTATTATAAATTGCGCCGCAGGCACCTTAATGCCCGAAGAGCAATTCATGGCGTCAGCCAATTCATTTTACCTTATTATATAATAAAATAACTCCTTATTCAATAGAAAATATTCTGTAAAACAAAAAAATCCCCGATGGAAACCATCGGGGAGAGCTGTCCGAAATAAAAATCAAAGAAAATTATAACAAAACTATTGACTAATGTCAAGACTTGTGATATAATTCATAATTGCATTAGTATGGAAGACCACGCTCAAATCTATTGCAAAGTTATTATAGCAAGTTTTCCGTGAAAATGCAAGAGGTAAATTGCGAAAAGCAACAACGCATCCTAGCGTATTCTAATAAAGAACGGAGTGAAAATGTGGTAAAAGAATTAAAAGTTGGCCGCAAAACAAGAAGAAGCTTTGCAAAAGTTGATGAAATTTTGCAGATGCCGAACCTTATCGAGGTCCAGAAAAAATCCTACCAGTGGTTTATAGACGAAGGTCTCAAGGAAGTCTTCCGTGATGTTGGTGTCATCACAGACTATACAGGCAATCTTGAGCTTTCCTTCCTTGACTATTCTCTCGACCCTGTTCCAAAGTACACAGTTGCAGAGTGTAAGGAAAGAGATGCAACTTATGCAACTCCTCTCAGAGTCCGTATCAGACTCCGCAACAAGGAAACAGAAGAAATCAAGGAGCAGGAGATCTTCATGGGCGATTTCCAGCGCATGACTGAGCGCGGAACATTCGTCATCAACGGTGCTGAACGTGTAGTTGTATCCCAGATTGTCCGTTCACCGGGTGCATACTACGCTCTCAACTATGACAGACCGGAAAAAGTCTCCTACACAGCAACAGTTATCCCATACCGCGGTGCTTGGATCGAATACGAAACAGACATCAACGACGTATTCTATGTCCGCATCGACAAGAATAAGAAAATCCCTATCACATCCTTTATCCGCGCTGTCGGCGTAACAACTGACGCAGAGATCAAGGAACTCTTCGGTGAAGACGAAAGAATCCTTGCAACACTTGACAAGGATATGGCTGTCAAGACATACGAAGAAGCTATCATTGAAATCTATAAGAAGCTCCGCCCAGGTGAGCCACCAACAGTGGATTCCGCTCAGAACCTCATCAACGGTCTCTTCTTTGACCCTAAGAGATATGACCTCTCCGCTGTCGGCCGTTACAAGCTCAACAAGAAGATGTCCATCTGGAAGCGTCTCAACGGCAAGAAGCTCGCTCAGCCTCTCGTAAACGAAATGACAGGTGAAGTTGTGGCAGAAGCAGGCGAGATCCTCTCCCGCGAAAGAGCTATGGAGCTCGAAAAGATGGGTATCAACCGTGCTATCCTCGATGTAGACGGCAAGGAAGTCGTTGTCTTCTCCAACGGCATGGTTAAGCTCAGTGACTTCGTTGAATGTGACGAAGAAGCTCTCGGCATCAACGAAAAGGTTCGCCTTTCTGTTCTCCGTGAACTTATGGAAACATTCGAAGGCGAAGCTCTCATCGAAGCTATCAAGGCTAACATCGAAAACCTCATTCCAAAGCACATCATCCCTGATGATATCCTTGCAACAATCAACTATATCAACAACCTCGCTCTCGGCGTAGGTCAGAAGGACGATATCGACCATCTCGGCAACCGTCGTCTCCGTTCTGTCGGCGAACTCCTCCAGAACCAGTTCCGTATGGGCTTTGCTCGTATGGAAAGAGTTATTCGTGAAAGAATGACAACTCAGGATATCGCAACAGTAACACCACAGTCCCTCGTTAACATCCGTCCTGTAACAGCTGTTATCAAGGAATTCTTCGGTTCTTCTCCGCTCTCCCAGTTCATGGATCAGACAAACCCACTTTCTGAGCTTACTCACAAGCGCCGTATGTCTGCTCTCGGTCCTGGCGGTCTTTCCCGTGACAGAGCTAACTTCGAAGTACGAGACGTACACTACAGCCACTACGGCCGTCTTTGCCCGATCGAAACTCCAGAAGGTCCGAACATCGGTCTTATCTCCTACCTCGCAACATATGCACGCATCAACGATTACGGCTTCATCGAAGCTCCTTACAGAATTATCGATAAGGAAACAGGCGTAGTTACAAACGAAGTACGCTATATGACAGCCGATATCGAAGACGAATACATCGTAGCTCAGGCTACAGAACCATTGGATGAAAATGGCAGAATCAAGGCTGACCGCGTAACTTGCCGTTACCGTGAAGAAATCATCGAAGTTGAACGCGAAAGAGTAGACCTCGTCGACGTTGCTCCACAGATGATGGTTTCCGTTGCAACAGCTATGATTCCATTCCTCCAGAACGACGACGCCAACCGTGCTCTCATGGGTGCCAACATGCAGCGTCAGGCTGTTCCGCTTCTCATCACAGAAGCTCCTATCGTAGCAACAGGTATCGAATACCGCGCTGCTGTCGACTCCGGTACAGTTCCTCTCGCTCTTGACAACGGTGTTGTAACAAGAGTTCAGTCCAATGAAATCACAATCAAGTACGATACACTCGGTACACAGGTTCACAAGCTCACAAAGTTTGCCCGTTCCAACCAGGGTACATGTATCAATGAACATCCAATCGTAAACGCAGGCGATATCGTCAAGAAGGGCGATGTAATCGCTGACGGTCCTTCCACATCCATGGGTGAAATCTCCCTCGGTAAGAATCCGCTCATCGGCTTCATGATGTGGGAAGGCTACAACTACGAAGATGCTATCCTCATCAATGAACGTCTCGTTCGTGATGACGTTTATACATCAGTTCACATCGAAGAATACGAAATCGAATCCCGCGACACAAAGCTCGGTCCGGAAGACATCACAAGAGACATTCCTAATGTCGGTGAAGAAGCTCTCCGTGATCTCGACGAACGCGGTATCATCCGTATCGGTGCTGAAGTTCACTCCGGTGACATCCTTGTCGGTAAGGTTACACCAAAGGGTGAAACAGAACTCACAGCAGAAGAAAGACTCCTCAGAGCTATTTTCGGCGAAAAGGCAAGAGAAGTTCGTGACACATCCCTCCGCGTTCCACACGGTGAAAGCGGTATCATCGTTGACGTAAAGGTCTTCACAAGAGCTAACGGCGATGAACTTTCCCCAGGCGTAAATATGGTAGTCCGCTGCTATATCGCACAGAAGAGAAAGATCTCCGTAGGTGACAAGATGGCTGGTCGTCACGGTAACAAGGGTGTTGTTTCCAGAATCCTTCCACAGGAAGATATGCCATTCCTTCCGGACGGTACACCACTTGATATCTGCCTTAACCCACTGGGCGTTCCATCCCGTATGAACATCGGTCAGGTTCTTGAAACCCACCTTTCCTACGCTGCAAAGACATTGGGTATCCACGTTGCAACACCAGTATTCGATGGTGCAACAGAAGAAGATATCAGAGGCCTCCTCAGAGAAGCCGGTCTCCGTGAAGACGGCAAGACAATCCTCTACGACGGCAGAACAGGTGAGCCATTCGACAATCCTGTTACAGTCGGTTACATGCACTACCTCAAGCTTGCTCATCTTGTTGACGACAAGATCCACGCTCGTTCCACAGGTCCATACTCTCTCGTTACACAGCAGCCTCTCGGTGGTAAGGCACAGTTCGGCGGTCAGCGTTTCGGTGAAATGGAAGTTTGGGCACTCGAAGCTTACGGTGCTGCATATACACTTCAGGAAATCCTCACAGTCAAGTCCGACGATATCGTTGGTCGTGTTAAGACTTATGAATCCATTATCAAGGGTCAGAACATCCCAACACCTGGTATCCCTGAATCCTTCAAGGTTCTCACAAAGGAACTCCAGTCTCTCGGTCTTGATATCAACGTTCTCGATAAGAACGGCGAGGTCATCGTTCTCGATGAAAATTATGACGACGACGGCTACGAAAATATCGTAAGAGAAAACGATACAGTAGCTTCCGATAAGGAATTTGCTGCAGCAGGCTTCGGCTTTGAAGACGAAGAGGGCAATGCAGAAGAGTTCTCCGATAAGGAATTCGAAGAAGTATACGAAATTGATTCCGATATCGACGATGAACCATTTAATGTAATGTAAAAAAGGAGGAGAAGAAAAAATGGATAATATGACATTTGACGCGATCAAAATTGGTTTGGCTTCTCCGGATAAAATAAGAGAATGGTCTCACGGTGAAGTTAAGAAGCCTGAAACTATCAACTACCGTACACTCAAGCCTGAAAGAGACGGCCTCTTCTGCGAAAAGATCTTTGGTCCGACAAAGGACTGGGAATGTTTCTGCGGTAAGTACAAGAAGGTCCGTTTCAAGGGCAAGGTCTGTGAACGCTGCGGCGTTGAGATCACAAAGAGCAAGGTAAGACGTGACAGAATGGGTCACATCGAGCTTGCCGCTCCTGTTTCCCACATCTGGTACTTCAAGGGTATCCCATCCAAGATGGGTCTCATCCTTGATATGTCCCCAAGAATCCTCGAAAAGGTTCTCTATTTTGCATCATATATCGTAACTGAGCCAGGTGATACACCACTCATCAAGAAGCAGGTTCTCTCCGAAAGAGAATACAGAGACTACGTTGAAAAGTACGAAGACGATTTCAAGGCTGAAATGGGTGCTGAAGCTATCAAGAAGCTTCTCGCTGAAATCGACGTTGAAACACTTGCTGAAGAGCTCCGCGAAGAACTTAAGGACGCTATCGGCCAGAACAGAGTTCGTATCACAAAGCGTCTCGAAGTTGTTGAATCTTTCAGAAAGTCCGGCAATAAGCCAGAATGGATGATCATGGATGTTCTCCCAGTCATCCCACCTGAAATCAGACCAATGGTTCAGCTCGACGGCGGCAGATTTGCTACATCTGACCTCAATGATCTCTACAGAAGAGTTATCAACAGAAACAACCGTCTCAAGAAGCTCCTCGAACTCAAGGCTCCTGACATCATCGTAAGAAACGAAAAGAGAATGCTTCAGGAAGCAGTTGACGCCCTCATCGACAACGGCAGAAGAGGTCGCCCTGTTACAGGTCCTAACAACAGAGCTCTCAAGTCTCTCTCCGATATGCTCAAGGGTAAGCAGGGTCGATTCAGACAGAACCTCCTCGGTAAGCGTGTTGACTACTCCGGCCGTTCTGTTATCGTTGTTGGTCCTGACCTCAAGATCTTCCAGTGCGGTCTTCCAAAGGAAATGGCTCTCGAACTCTTCAAGCCATTTATCATGAACAAGCTCGTTGCAGACGGCTTTGCAAACAAC
>SVKW01000050.1 GCA_015068285.1 Oscillospiraceae bacterium
TCTATGAATTGTTTTAGCCTCTACACCGCACAGCTCAGTCATTCTTTTCGCAGCCCTGCCTGTAGGAGCCGCAAGAGCTATTTCCATTCCATAATGTTCAAATAATCGTATAAGTCCTTGAATTGTGGTCGTTTTTCCTGTACCCGGACCACCTGTTATAACCGAAATACCATGTTCAAATGGTGCGGACAACGCTTCACGCTGTTCTTCATTAAGTGTAATGCTCAATGTGCCTTGAATTTCGTTACATCGTCTTTCAAAATCAGAAGGCTTGACAAGCTTCATTTTTGACAGCCTTACGATGCTTTCCGCAACATAATTTTCATAGGTGTGATAGTTTCTTAAATAGCTGATAACCTTATCCGCAACAACATCACGCACAACTTCACCAACGCTATAAAGATAATCAAGCTCCTGCCGCATACGGAAATAATCGCCGCCGCAAAGCATACGCGTAATATCAAGCAGCTTTGCTTCCGGAATAAATACATGACCGCTCTGTAGATTGAAATTAAGTTCATATATCAACGCAGCTCTTAATCTGATGGCACTCTGAGGACCTATATCAAGCTTTTTTGCTATTTCATCTGCTTTATCAAAGGATATTTCAAAACGCTCCGAACAAAGCAGATACGGGTTGTCTGTCAATATCTTTATAGCATGTTCACCATACTCACTATATATTCCTGCAGCCAATTTCAATGGCAATTCAAATCTCAGCAAAAAATCAAGTATCAGTCGCATGGTATTCTGCTGATTAAATGAATATGACATATCCATCGCTTTTTCTCTGGTTATGCCTTTGATTTTGCATAATTGCTCAGGTTCATTAGCAAGAATATAGAATGTCCTGTCACCAAATTCATCGACAATAAGTCGAGCAGTTTTGGGCCCGATACCTTTGACAGTTTTTGATGAAAGATAATCATATATACCTCTGAGCTCACTTGGAAGTTTTCTATCGAGCACAGCAACAGCAAACTGCATACCATATTCTGAATGATTTGTATAATTTCCCTGTGCGGAAATATATTCAGCCGCACCTAAAAAAGGCATTGTGCCTACAATGACAGTTTCTCCGCCATCATCAAGTTCGACATTAGCCACACAATACCCATTTTCTTCATTGCGATATATAATATTTGTTACTGTTCCTCTTATTTCGATAAGATTTTCCATAATTAAGCTCTTTTATTAAAATTAGTAAGGCTGAAAATACCAGCCTTACTAATTCATTCACACTTTATATTAGTTTTCTCTGCTCCACTTTACACCCTGTGGTGTGTCATAGAGAATGATTCCCTTTTCCTTGAGAAGATCGCGAATTCTGTCGCTTTCCTTATAATCCTTGTTCTTACGAGCGATTGTACGCTGATTGATAAGGTCTTCGATTTCGCTGTCGAGCATTTCTTCTTCAGCAATGTTGCCGATACCAAGAACATCACAGAGCGCAAATAATGCTGTCTTTGCTTCCTTGGCATATACCTTTGTAACCTCTGTATCTGCACAGATTGTATTGATTTCTCTGATCATATCAAAGATAGCTGCAATAGCATCTGCTGTGTTGAGGTCGTCGTCCATAGCATCGGAGAATGCCTTATTGAAGCCTTCAAACTTTGCAATAGATTCCTTTTCAACATCTCTGAGGTCACCATCCTTGCCGTTTGCGCCAAGGAACTTGATGTTTGTAATAGCTGTATTGATACGTGCAAGAGCATTCTGTGCCTGTTCAATAGCTTCACGTGTGTAGTTGATTGGGCTTCTGTAATGAGCAGAAAGCATAAAGAATCTGATTGGCTCATAGCCTACCTGTTCAGCAATATCTCTTACAGTGAAGAAATTATTGAGAGACTTGGACATCTTCTTGTTGTCAATGTTAAGGAATGCATTGTGCATCCAGTAGTTTGCAAACGGCTTTCCGTTAGCTGCTTCGCTCTGTGCAATTTCATTTTCATGATGTGGGAAGCAAAGGTCAACGCCGCCGGAATGAATGTCGATTGTATCGCCAAGATATCTCTTAGCCATAACAGAACATTCGATATGCCAGCCCGGTCTGCCGTTACCCCATGGAGATACCCACGATGGTTCGCCCGGCTTTGCATTCTTCCAGAGAGCGAAGTCCATAGCATCCTTCTTCTCTTCGTTTACGCCGATACGAGCGCCTGCCTCAAGCTCTTCAAGAGGCTGATGAGAAAGCTTACCGTATGGTGCAAATGCCTTTGTATTGTAGTATACGTCACCGTTAAGTTCATAAGCAAAACCCTTATCAATAAGAGTCTTAACCATATCGATAATTCCATCGATATTTTCTGTAGCAAGAGGATGATAGTTTGCCTTCTTGATACCGAGACCCTCAGCATCTGTAAAGTATTCCTTGATGTATCTTTCAGCGATTTTATCGTATGTTGTGCCTTCTTCGTTTGCCTTCTTGATAACCTTGTCATCAATATCTGTGAAGTTCTGAACGAATGTTACTTCGTAACCCTTGTATTCAAGATATCTTCTGAGCACGTCAAAAATGATAAATGGTCTTGAATTGCCAACATGGAAGTAGTTATAAACTGTAGGGCCGCAGGAGTACATCTTTACCTTATTCGGCTCAAGTGTTTTAAACTCTTCTTTCTGTCTTGTAAGTGTATTATAAACTTTCATTATTTCTTTCCTCCGTCTGTGATGTTATCCTTAAGAATATCAATATTCTTCATCATATAGTCAATACAAGAATATACCGACATAATTACCATTACCCATACAGCAAGTGTCTGCATGCTTGATGGAAGTATGTTAAGCATAAGCAGGATAATACAGATTATATGTACTGTTGTTTTAAGTTTACCGGAAAATACAGCCTGAATAACTCTGCCACGCGCTGCAGCCAGCATTCTGAGAGAGCTGATGATAAGATCGCGGGCAATGATAAGCATAACAGCCCACGCAGGCATAACGCCTGTTTCACAGAAAATAAGAAGCGCTGCTGTTACGAGAAGCTTATCTGCCAATGGATCTACAAACTTACCAAAGTTTGTAATAAGATTATACTTTCTTGCGATATGACCATCAAGGCCATCAGTAATACTTGCAATTGTAAAAATAACAGTTGCTATAAAATCATGATTTGGTATGTTGCTCAAAGCCACAACCATAAAGACGGGCACAAGAGCTATTCTGATCATTGTTATGGTATTTGGTAAGTTCATATTTCCTCCGCTACTGATCCATAAAGGATACATCCCACTGCATCATTTATTTTTATATTATAGAATTCACCTTCTTCTGCATCTCCGTCAAAATAAACTATTCCGTCGATGTCAGGTGAGTCCATATAACTTCTTCCGAAGAACATTTCTTCTTCTTCATCATAGCCTTCACACAAAACCTTGTAAGTCTTGTCAATGTATTTTGAAGAAAGAATATCCATAATATCTGTCTGCAACTTGAAAAGCTTATTCTGTCTTTCAATTTTCACATCTTCATCAATCTGGTCCGGCATATCATAAGCAACGGAACCTTCTTCACGCGAAAATGCAAACACACCTGCACGTTCAAGCTTATATTCTTCAAGGAATTCATAAAGCTCATTGAAGTCTTCCTCTGTTTCGCCCGGGAATCCAACAATAAGACTTGTTCTCATAACTGCATCAGGCATAAGCGCACGAATCTTGTCAATTCTTTCTCTTACAAGCTTGCCTGTGCCTCGTCTGTTCATCGCCTTGAGCATATTATCGCTGATATGCTGGATCGGAATGTCAAAATATTTGAGAACCTTTGGTTCTTCCTTGATAGTTTCAAGAAGAACATCATCAATTTCATCAGGATAGAGATAGTGGAGTCTGATCCACTCAAAACCATCGATTTTACAGAACTCCTTAACCAATTCGTGAAGCTTTCTTTCGCCGTAAAGGTCTGTGCCATAGCGTGTAATATCCTGTGCAACGACCATCAGCTCTTTTACTCCACTTTCGGCAAGTTTCTTGGCTTCTGCAATAAGACTTTCCATAGGACGGCTTCTGAACGAGCCTCTGAGCGATGGAATAACGCAGTAATGACACTTGTTATCACAGCCTTCTGCGATCTTGATATACGCACTGTATGGTGTATTGATGATAATTCGTTCACCTTCAAGATCAGCCTTATTCATATCCTTGTAGAAGCCCTTTTTCTCGCCCTTAAATGCAGCCGCAACCGCTTCTACGATATCTTCATAGCTGCCTGTGCCGCAGACTACATCTACTTCAGGAAGTTCCTTGAGAATTTCATCTCTGTAACGCTCGGAAAGACAGCCGGTAACTATAAGCGACTGCAGCTTCCCGTGTTCTTTGTACTGAGCAGACTCAAGGATTGTGTCAATAGCTTCTTTTTTCGCACTATCAATAAATCCGCAGGTATTTACAACAACAGCATCTGCTTCTTCAATATATTCTGTAATATTATATCCCGCTTCCTTTAGCAGGAAAAGCATCTGCTCTGAATTAACCTGGTTTTTCGCACATCCGAGTGATATCAGATGAATCGTTTTATTCATAATATTCCTCATCATTTAAAAAATTATTTAACGCTTCTTTAACCTGTTCATACGAAAACCCTTTACGCAAAAGACCATCAAAAACCTTTTTAACAGTCTGTCTGTCAGGATTCTCTGTTTTTATTTTAGAACTGATATATTTTTGAATTTTAGAATAATCAGGCTCAAAATACTCAAGTTTTTCATCAGAAACTTCTCTTTCAATACCTGATTCTCTTAACTTCTGAGCTATTCTTCTTTTGCCATATCCTTTGGCTTTATATGTTCTTATAAGGCTTTCACAGTATTCTTCATCGTTTATGCCGCCATATTTTTTGAACATTTCAACGGCATATTCGGCACTTTCTTCCGAAAAGCCTTTTGCAATTATCTTGTCAAAAAGTTGTTTTTCCGAAAGCATTCTATACGATAAAGCTTTCCCTGCATATTCGAGAGCCTTTTTATTGTCATCCATTATTCTTCGATATCCTCGAAGTCGTCAGCAAACGCTTCGATGCCATTTTGCTTGACCTGAGCTTTTCCGCTTGGCTTTACTGCCATTTCAGGATCTTTTGCAGCAGGCTTCTTTCCGGAAGATTTCTTTTCAGCAGCAAGCTGTTCTTCCTTGATAGCCGCCTTAATCTTTGCTTCGATATCATCGGCGATATCAGGATTATCCTTGAAGAACTGCTTTGCGGCATCTCTGCCCTGACCAAGTCTTGTTTCGCCCATAGAGAACCATGCACCGCTCTTCTGAACAAAATCATACTTGATGCCAAGGTCAACAATTTCACCGACCTTGGAAATACCTTCGCCATAGATAATATCAAATTCAGCTTCCTTAAATGGAGGAGCAATCTTATTCTTTACTACCTTAGCTCTTGTACGGCTGCCCACCATTGTAGAGCCGACCTTAAGAGTTTCTGTCTTTCTGATGTCGATACGTACAGATGAGAAGAACTTAAGAGCACGACCACCTGTTGTAACTTCAGGATTGCCGTACATGACACCGATTTTTTCACGGAGCTGGTTGATAAAGATAGCAACACAGTTTGTCTTACCGATAATACCGGCAAGCTTACGAAGAGCCTGAGACATAAGTCTTGCATGAAGACCTACGAAATTATCGCCCATTTCACCTTCGATTTCACTCTTCGGAACGAGAGCCGCAACAGAGTCGACAACAATTACATCAATAGCACCCGAACGAACAAGAGCCTCTGTGATTTCAAGAGCCTGCTCACCGTTATCCGGCTGTGCAACAAGCAAAGATTCTGTGTCAACACCGAGAGCCTTTGCATAAACAGGGTCAAGGGCATGTTCAGCATCGATAAACGCCGCTTCACCGCCTGCCTTCTGCGCAGCAGCAATAATAGAAAGTGCTACTGTTGTTTTACCGGAAGATTCCGGACCATATATTTCTACAATTCTTCCCTTTGGAACACCGCCGATACCAAGAGCAACGTCAAGAGTGAGAGAACCTGTTGGGATAAACTCAACATTCATGTGAGTATTTTCGCCAAGACGCATTACTGTTCCTTTGCCAAACTGTTTTTCAAGATTGGCAAGAGCGGTTTCAAGAGCCTTTTTCTTATCCATTATACTTCTCCTATATGTAAGTAAGTTATTATTTTCAATAAAATAATATTATTTAATTTCAACTATATTATATCACAATCTTTGTCAAAACGCAACATTTGTTCTATTTGTTTGGAGCAAAACCCATAACGCCTCTGTTTATTCCCGATAGGTCTTTAATAACTTTGATTCGTTCATAACCGCAGGCCTCCATTATGTTTATAATATCATCCGACTGACCTATGCCGCACTCAAACAGTAATGCACCATTTTTCGCAAGACCTTCTTTATACGATTCAGCGATTGACCGATAGAACATAAGCCCATCTTCACCGCCGTCAAGTGCCAAAATAGGTTCATGATCCTTAACCGATACATCAAGAGTTTCTATATCCGCTGTCGGAATATAAGGCGGATTGCTGACAATAAGCTGGAACTTACCAATAACAGGGCTATACGGTTCGAGAGCGTTTATTTTCATCGTAAGCGAGCGCCCTGTAACATTATGCTTCATTATATTATTTTTCGTAACTCTGATAGCATAATCAGAAATATCTCCAAAAAGACAAGTTGTCTGATCGGCAGAATTTTTTAAGAGCGTAATACCAATGCATCCTGTGCCACAGCAGAGATCGAGAACTCGCGCTTTATCAAACTGCCTGAGGAACTCAATGCCCTCTTCTGCAATACATTCAGTATCGCTTCTTGGAATGAGCGTATTTGTTGTCACTTCAAATGTGAGTCCATAGAAATCCCACTCACCGATAATATGCGGAAGGGGCGTGCCTGCAAGCCTGAGTCTGACAAGGCTGTCTATTTTCTCCTGTTCTTTGAGGAAAACAATTCGTTCTTCACGCTCATTGAATTTTTCTCTTGGAATTTCAAGCGCAAAAGCCATTATTTCCTTTGCCTCAAGCTGATACATAGGTATACCTTTAAGCCGAAGCTCCTGCCTCAAGTCCAGATATGTATTATAGAGAGTTTTCAGCATACCTCTATCCCCCTCGTTTACCAATTATCTTTTTCTTTATTTTCAGGTATAACACCTTCAATGGCAGCGATAGCCACTTCAATCATCGAGTCATCTGGTTCAACAGTGGTAAAATTCTGCAAAAACATACCAGGAGCTCTGAGAAGGTTTGTAAACCAGTTATCATGTCTGCCAACAAATCTGTTGAATTCATAGCTGATGCCAACTACTACCGGCAATAATGCAAGTCTCATAAGCACTCTTACAACAGGATTTGTCCACTTAAAGAATGAAAATACCAAAATACTGATAATCATTACGACAAACATAAAGCTTGTACCGCATCTTGGATGGTGACAGCTCTGCTTTCTTACATTTTCAACTGTAAGCGGCAGCCCTTTTTCATAACAATATATCGTCTTATGCTCTGCTCCATGATACATATAAGTTCTTCTTACATCGCTCTGTTTAGATGTAATAATAACAAAAGCGAGGAAAATTGTAACTCTGAGCAAGCCTTCCACAAGATTACGCAGCAGATTACTCTCAATATTTTCAAAAAAACCTGCCAGAATAGTAGGAAGGAAAATAAACAGAACGACAGGCATGGCAACACCTAAAACTGTTGCAAACGTGATGAGTAATTTATCAAATTTTTCTTTTCCCAGTTTATTATTGAGCCATTGTTCTGTCTTTGTGAGTTCTTCCTCTTCCTCATCGAAGAAGGAAGCCGAATAGTTAAGCGCAGACATACCATATTTCATAGAATCCCAGAAATTTACAACACCGCGTATAAACGGTATCTTTGCTATAGGATTCTTTTTTTCTGTGCCGATAGGATCATCCTTGATTTCAAGTTCCTTATTTGGTTTTCTTACCACTATTCTTGTGTTTTCAGGACCTCTCATAAGAATACCTTCAAGAAGGGCCTGACCGCCGATTGTTGTTTTTTTATTCATGCCGGGTTCCTTTACATTATTTCTTCTTTATAGAGCGGAATATATATACTTACTGTCGTTCCTTCTCCATATTCACTTTCAATATTTAACTCACCATTGTGCATTGTGACAATTTCATTACATACGGCCAATCCAATACCAGCACCACGCTGTTTCGAACTGCCTTTGAAGAATTTCTTTTTAACAAACGGCAATTCATCAGCCGGGATGCCCTGGCCGAAGTCTCTGATCTGCACAACGCCGAAATCCTCATATGCAACGATAGTAATAGCAATTTTATCGCCATCTGCGCCGTATTTCGCAGCATTATCTATTACATTGAGAAATACCTGCTTAAGTCTGTGTTTATCACCATTCACTATAATTGGTGTATCACTTTCATCATATTCGATAGCCATACCTGCTTCTTTAAGCGCCATTCTGTAAATAAATACAGCGTCATAAAGCTCGCCTCGCATATCAAAAATCTCAGTCTGAAGTTTAAAGCGTCCGCTTTCAATACGTGAAAAATCAAGAAGCTCTTCCACCATCTGTGTCAGACGCATAGTCTCTTTGTGGATGATATTCAAGCCCTGTGCCATGGTTTCCTTATCGCTGAAATCGACAGCAATCGTTTCTGTCCATCCGCCGATAGCTGCAAGCGGAGTTCTCAGTTCATGGGAAACTGATGAAATAAAGTCGTTTTTCGCCTTTTCCATATGCTCAAGTTCAGATGACATATTATTGATTGTGCTGCACAACTCACCTATTTCATCGTCAAAATCCATATTCAGCTTTTCACCGTATTTTCCCTGTGCAATATTTTTTGCAAGATCATTGATTTTGAGAATAGGGTCAACGATTGAGCTGAGGAAGTATCTGTTTGAAATAAGTATAAGACAAACAATCATCACTCCGACTAAAATAAGACCTAAATATATGTTTATAAGCTGTTTTTCAACGATTTTTGTCGATGAAATAAAGCGAACAGCACCTATGACATTGGAATTCTGGTTAAAGATCGGAGATGTGACGCAGGCTACATTTTCGCCGCTCAACTGGTCTTCACCTACATAAGGTATCTGTCTTCCCTCTGAAATAGCCTGGGAAACATCAGGAGTAGACGGAATATAACCTGCCATAAGACCTGTAGAGGAAAACATGACACGACCGTATGTATCTACAACCTGTATTTCCACCTTGTCCTTATCGCTATATCCCTCTACAAGCTCACTTGTAAATTCGTAGAACTGATTATAGCTTGCAGTCATATATCTGTTGATATATCCTGCAATAGTATTTGCTCTGTTTGCAAGGCTTCCCTTCAGTGAATCATAATGGTATGTGGTCACAGCACCTGCGATTATAGAGATCATAAGAATAATAGAAAGCACAACTATACTGAAGTTGTTTATAAGCCAGCGTTTTTTTATAGCAGAGCTCGAATATTCTCTTTTTACTTTCCTGTTCTTCTTTTCAATCATTTTAAATTACTGATTCTCCCATTTATATCCAAAGCCCCATATTGTAAGAATATATTTTGGGACAGCGGCATCTTCTTCTATTTTAAGTCTCAATCTTCTGATATTTACATCGACAATTTTATAATCGCCCTGATATTCTGATCCCCACACTGTTTTAAGAATATCATCACGAGAAAGAGCTTTGCCTTTATTTTCAAGGAAGTTCTTCATAATGAGATATTCAACCTGTGTGAGTTCAATTTTTGATCCCGCCTTTTTCAGCGTTCTGCTGCGTGTATCAAGTTCAAAAGGACCTGCTGTTATAGTCTCAGACGAATAGGCATTTCCCCACACTCTTCTGAACAGCGCATCGACACGAGCAAGAAGCTCCACGACAGAAAACGGCTTTACAACATAGTCGTCTGCACCTTTTGAAAAGCCTGTAAGCTTATCAGTTTCCTGTGACATGGCTGTAAGCATTATAACACCGGATTTTATACCTTTTTCGCGTATACGGCGGCATACTTCGTAACCATCTATGTCCGGAAGCATAACGTCAAGTATGGCAACCGCAACATCATCGTGTGTATACATATATTCAACGGCTTTTTCCCCGCTGGAAAATTCTACGGTATCATATCCGCCTCTTTTCAGATTGATAACTATAAAAGACCTGATATTATCTTCGTCTTCGAGTACTAATATTTTCTTTGTCACTGTACCAGACCCTCCGAAGTCCATTCTGTAGATTTTGTAAAGTTGAGCAGCATTTCCACCTCGTCAGCCGAAACAGAATACTCGCTCAAATCATTCTCATAAACTTTATATCCATAAACTGTATTCTCAGTTTCTTTGATAACTTTAATTTCTTTATTTTTTCTGATAAAAGATTCTGCACCATCTGAACCGATAGCATAGATCGTTACAAGCGAGTTGGATTCATCATAGGTTAAAGAATATTCACCAAGATCAGTTTTCTCAGGAACGAAAAATGTTGTCTGCGAAGCATTGGATTCACTTGTTATAGCCGCCGAAACATTTTCATCCCATTTTCCAGGAAGAATAAAGAACCAGCCTTCTATGGAATTGTGGAATGTATCCATACTGTTATTTACAATTTTACCTGTTTCGATTTCACACCAGCTTATCTTCCATCGCGTATCTGATGAAAGAGGGTCTGTGTATCCGTCAAACATTTTCGCAAGCGGAATCTCGATAATTCCATCATTATCAATATCTGTAGAATAAATATTGATATGTCTCTTTGTAACATTTGCAGAGCCCGATTCTGTGTCTATGCTTTCATTCATCAGCACACCGTCTGACTGGCAGAAAATAATATCCGTTACATATTCACTTTCCAGCGTACTGCTGTCTATGTACACTGCACGCTTACCGGCGGTTGTAAGACCGGATACAATATTGACAACCTTATCGCTTTCAATGGAAAGCTGGGACTTACCTTTAAGAATACACTCACTTCCGTCAAAGCTATACATAGCAACGCTGTTAACCTGCTCGCCGCTTTCACGATATACAGCAATTATATCATCCTGAGCATCCATATCCATATCCTCTACATAGTAGCTCAGATACTGAAGGTCAAGCACATTTCTCGCCGCCCCTGCTTCAATAGTATAGACAGACAAAGCACTTTGAAGAGAGTCCTCCAGATCCCATGTTACGAGCAATGCCTGTTCACCTATCGCATTCATACTGATATAATCGACAGAGCGAATATTTTTACCGACGCCGTCTGCCTTGCCTATTTCATAATAAGCTTCATCAAACTTTTTATGGATATATACGGAGAACGTTCCATCCGGATTTTTGAAGAAGGATACAACTTCATTTTCACCGTCTGCATCCATATCAGCAAGCTGAACAGACTGTCTGTTAGAGCCGGACTTAGCCGAGACATAGGTCGCGCCCGTTGCAAGAATTTCGTCATACAATTTCTGCAGGCCGACATATTCCTCAGGAAGTCTCGGCAAGCTTAAAAGACCGTCACCCATCTGATAAGTACAGCCTGTAAGAAATATTAACAATAAAGTCAAAATAAATAAACGCTTTTTCATATCTATATCATATCACATATCTTCAAAAAATAAAATAAAAAACTGCAAAAAAATTGCAGTTTTTTAAAAATATTTTACTGATTAGAAAAACTTCTTGATGCCGTCTGTTGCATTAGCGATATCATCGCTGATTGTTACTGTGAACTTAACACCTGTTTCTTCAGAGAACTTTTCAAGCTTTTCAAGAATAGTTTCAACACAGTGTGGGCACTTAGCATTTACTACCTTGTAAAGGTTGTCGATGAAGATGTGTGTAATATCATAGTTACCAGCGTAAAGACCGCAAACAAAAGCATAGAGATTGTCGATGCTCTGTTCAAGACCGTGGCTTGTGATATCGATAAGACGTGCATTGTACTTGATTTCAAATCTGAGCTTTTCACCCTTTTCGATACATACTACGTTGCCGGACTCCTTATTGATAGCAACATTAACGAGATCGATAAGCTGCTTTGTCTTACCTGTACCAGGTACGCCCATAATTACTTTAACCATAAAATCATTCCTCTCATAAATAATTATAGCTAACGCTCAAAGAAGCGTTTAATGCTTGTTTTGTATATAATACCATAAAATATACAAAACTTCAAGCATATTTTGAAAGAATTTATTATTTTTTTATCGTGAGAGGACAACACACATTAGTTTTATGAAAATTTCTTTCAATGTAAGCTTCTCCACTGATTCCACAGCTGTAATTTCCATATTTTTTAGTATTTCACCATTCGATTTAACTTCCAGATTTCCGATTTTCTGACCCTTTTCAACCGGGGCCTCGATTTCTTCTTCCACGTCAACAATATATTCTATATTTTCCGCGTGCTTTTCAATTAAAATTTTGTCTGACCCCTGTAATTCAGTTTTAACAAACGGAGCTTTGCCCAATTTCACCGCAACCTCAGGCAAATCGGCTTCTTCCTGTACGTCAACACATTTATAATTTGTGAATCCATAATTAAGCATTGCTGTTATATCCGCAGTTCTCTCGTCTGAAGTTGAGTTTTTCATAGTTACAGCTATCAAAGACATACCATCTCTTTCGGCTGTCGCAGACAGGCAATATCCCGCTGAACTTGTGTATCCTGTTTTAAGTCCTGTCATACCTGCATATTTCCTAATCATCTTATTTGTATTTACAAGCACAGACTGACCGTTTCTTATATAGTCCATCCAGATTTTTGTATGTTCAAAAATAATATCGTGTTTCATCGCCTCTTTGCTCATAAGCGCAATATCTCTCGCTGTTGTAAGATGCCCTTCTGCATCAAGTCCATTACAGTTTATAAATGTAGTGTTTTTCATTCCGAGCGCAGAAGCCTTCTCGTTCATCATTTTCACAAAAGTCTGTTCTGTCCCGGCTATATGTTCAGCAAGCGCAACCGCCGCATCATTTGCCGAAACCACAACAAGAGCCTTAAGCAAATCCTGTACAGACATTTTTTCTCCTTCTTCAAGCCATATCTGACTGCCGCCCATAGACGCCGCATACTTGCTGACAGTAACAACATCGTCCAACGCAATCTGCCCTTTTTCAACAGCTTCCGCCACAAGAACAAGCGTCATTATTTTAGTAACGCTCGCAGGCTC
>SVKW01000051.1 GCA_015068285.1 Oscillospiraceae bacterium
ACTCAAGGAGCGTGGAATTGAATTCAAAAATTCCGAATTGAAGTTTGTCGGTCTGGTTATGCACAATACTGTAGATGAAGCTGATACATTTCTGTTTATGGATCATGCAGGCGTGCTGTACGAAAAAAACGGCTCGGTATATCTTTTGGAAAAATTAGCCTTTCAGGAGCCATATCAATGGATAAAGTTCCCGTCCGAAGAGGAAGTGATCAAATATTTTGAGGCAAAATATAATCTGGATACCACAGGCACAATGGCAGAGCCTATTTATATGATAAATGATAAGCTGTTTTAACACCTATCTGACAACACCGCAGTCAAAAGCTCCCCTATGTGAGGGGAGCTTTTTCTTGACATTGACTTACATTAAATATATAATAAAAGTGTATGATTATAAGTATGTATATATAATTGTAGGGTGCGGCGCCCACGACGCACCGCATACACACAATCAAAAAATTTAATGAATAGAGAGGATATAAATTATGGCAGACGTATATGAACAGTCCCTCCAGCTCCACAAGGAAAACCGCGGCAAGATGGAGATCAGAAGCAAAGTTCCTGTTACAAATAAAGACGAGCTTTCCCTCGCATACACACCGGGCGTTGCACAGCCATGCCGTGAAATCGCAAAGGATAAGTCCCAGTCCTTCGTATATACAAACAGAGGCAATACTGTCGCTGTCATCACAGACGGTTCTGCAGTTTTAGGCCTCGGCAACATCGGCCCTGAAGCTGCTCTCCCTGTTATGGAGGGCAAGAGCATTCTCTTCAAGGAATTTGCAGGCGTTGATGCATTCCCGATTTGCCTTAACACTCAGGACCCTAAGGAAATCATCAATATCTGCAAGATGCTCGAACCATCTCTCGGCGGCATCAACCTTGAGGACATCTCCTTCCCAAGATGTATCGAAATCGAAAGAACACTCAAGCAGGAAATGAACATCCCTGTTTTCCATGATGACCAGCATGGCACAGCTATCGTTGTTCTCGCTGGCGTTATGAACGCCATCAAGCTGACAGGCAAGAAGAAGGAAGAAATGAAGGCTGTTATCTCTGGCGCAGGCGCAGCGGGCAGCTCGATTATCCGTATTCTCCACGCTTACGGCATCGGCGAAATCTACGCTTTCGATATCAACGGCTGTGTAAAGCCACAGGACAGAGATAAGTATGACCCATTCAAGGCAGAGCTTCTCGAATTCGTCAACACAAAGGGCATTGAATACAAGAATATGGCTGAAGCTATGGTGGGCGCAGACCTTTTCGTCGGCGTTTCCGCTCCAAATCTTGTAACAGAAGAAATGGTACGCTCGATGAACAAGGACGCTATCCTTTTCGCAATGGCAAATCCATCTCCTGAAATCATGCCTGACATCGCAAAGAAGGCTGGCGCAAGAATCGTAGGCACAGGCCGTTCCGACTTCCCGAATCAGATCAACAACGTTCTCGTATTCCCGGGCATCTTCCGCGGCGCACTCGATGCAGGTGCAAAGGGCATCACAGAGGAAATGAAGATGGCGGCTTCTGCAGCTATCGCTTCTCTCGTTACAGACGAAGAGCTTAATGACGATTACATCATCCCACCTGTATTTGACAAGCGCGTTTCGGCTGTCGTCGCTGAAGCTGTAAAGAAGTGCGCTTATGAGCAGGGCATCACAAGATAATATGGAAAAATTCAAGAAAATCGACTCAATAACCCTTAAATTCATCGCCGTTATAGCCATGCTGCTCGACCATATGTGCTATACGGTAATCGAAGGCAATGTATGGATGACATGGGTGGGCAGAATTGCCTTCCCTATCTTTGCATTCCTCATCGTCGAAGGCTATTTCCACACAAAAAATGTGAAGAAATACGCCCTCCGTCTGCTGATTTTCGCCCTTATTTCGGAAATCCCATTCAATCTTATGATGAGCTTTTCGGTTATAAATCCATATCAGCAGAATGTCTACTGGACACTTCTCATCGGTCTGCTGGTAATCTGGGTGATTGACAAGCCGTTCAATGAGCTTGTCCACGCGAAAAATCAGATCGAGCGCAGCCAGAAAATGGTGCGCCTTGTCATAATCGGCTTTGTGGCTATCGCAGGCGGCTGTATGGCAGGTCTTATAGGCTTCACAGACTATAATTACTGGGGCGTTCTCACAATTTTAATGTTCTATCTGCTGAGAGGCAAGACATATCTCCAGCTCATCGCCCTTGCTCTCATCAATAATTTCATGGGCGGTATGGAGTATGTATATACGATTTTCGGATTTGAGCAGACATTCCCTGTTCAGCTTATGGCGATATTCGCAATGATTCCTATTGCCATGTACAATGGGGAAAAGGGCTATGAAAGCAAGGCTGTCCAGTATGGCTTCTATGCTTTCTACCCATTACACATGCTGCTTTTGTTCTTGCTGATGGCATTCTAATAGGGCAGAAACCAAAATATAATCGGTATGGGCGAGCCCTTGCCTCCCTCTTGGAGCCACCCCAACGAGCAGGCTCGCTGGGGACCCCAGCAGGGAGGTGGCACACGAAGTGTGACGGAGGGAGAGACTCTTATTCAATCCGTCGCAGACACCGAAACTGTCCACCGTCAACTTTCAACTGTTAAAATTGGGGCAGAAAGATTCTTCGCTGCGCTCAGAATGACAGTATGGGCGAGCCCTTGCCTCCCCTGTGCAAGGGGAGGTGCTGAACAAATGTGAAGCGGAGGGGTTGTATCCTATTTAATGAGACCGTTCATTCCGCACTTATATCTCTCGCATACACATATTATCAACCAAAATACAAAGCAAAGGAGAATGACTATGTACGATATTTTATTCAAAAATGCCAAAATCGTCGACGGAACAAATTCCCCTTGGTACAGGGCTGATCTTGCCGTAAAGGACGGCAAAATTGCAAAGATCGGCAAAATCAATGATGAAGCAAAGGAAGTCATCGACTGCGAAGGTCTTGTGCTTTCTCCAGGCTTCATCGACATTCATTCTCACAGCGACTTTACAATTTACAACATCCCTCTTTCGGAAAGCCGTATTCTGCAGGGCGTAACAACAGAATTAGGCGGCGACTGCGGCCTTTCTCCTGCCCCTGTAAATCCTGAAAGGGTAGATTTGCTCAAGCGCTATGTCGGCTTCCTTGATATGGGTCTGCCTTACACATGGACGAGAATGAGCGAATATCTCGATCTTATCGAGCAAAACGGCACAAGCACAAACTATGCCCAGATGATAGGTCAGGGCACAATCCGCATTGCCGCAATGGGCTTTGAAAACCGTGAGCCTACAGAGGAAGAATTGGCTTATATGAAACAGCTTGTAAGAGAAGCCATGGAGGACGGCGCCTACGGTATGTCCACAGGTCTTATCTATCCTCCGGGATGCTTCTCCTTTGTGGACGAAATATCGGAAGTTGCAAAGCCATTAGCCGAATTTGGCGGCTTCTATGAAAGCCACATGAGAAATGAAAGCGACAATATCATAGATTCTGTCCTTGAAACTATGGAAGTGGGCAGGCGCGCAGGCATTCCTGTCCAGATTGTCCACCATAAAATCACAGGCAGAAAGAACTGGAAAATTAAGGGCCACGCAACTCTCGCAATGGTGAGAAAGGCGCGCGAAGAAGGCTTTGATATCACAATGGACCAGTATCCATACATCGCATCTGCCACAACCCTCACATCCTTCCTGCCGAAATGGGCTATGGAGGGCGGCATGGATGTTATGCTGGAAAGACTCCGCGACAAGGAAACGATAGCTAAAATCAAGGAAGAAGTCACGGCAACACGAGCAAAATCCCTCGCTCTCTGGAGCGATATTATGATTGCCAGCGTATTTTCCGAAAAGAACGCATGGACAATGGGGCTCACTGTGGAGCAAATGGCTGAAAAACTGGGCATGGACCCATTTGACGCGGCTATCTGGCTTATTCTGGAAGAAAAAGGCGACGTAAATCAGGTCACCTTCGGTATGTGCGAAGAGGATGTGGAAATGATAATGAAGGAAGACTTCGTTATGACAGGCTCGGACGGCTCAGGCATGATGCTCGATGCTGTCGGCGTGCCTCATCCGAGAAACTTTGGCACATTCCCTCGCGTAATCGGTCATTACTGCCGTGAGCGCAAGCTTTTCTCCCTTGAAAAGGCGATACATAAAATGACAGGTATGCCTTCTGCACGAATCGGTCTCAATGACCGCGGCGTTATCAAGGAAGGTATGTGGGCAGACCTTGTCCTTTTTGATTTTGATACGATAATTGACACTCCATCCTATACAAACCCGAAACAGCCTTGCGAAGGTATCAAGCGTGTATACGTAAACGGTGTGCTGACAGCGAAGGACGGCGTACACACAGGCGCAAAGGCGGGCAAGGTATTGAGAAAGGGCAGATAATATGTTCGGTAAAGATAAAATCAAGCTGTTTTCAGCTCCTACTCCTTTACAGAAACTGGAAAATATTTCAAAGGAGCTGGGCGTGGAATTATATATCAAGCGCGACGATATGGCAAGTGATATCGGCATGGGCGGCAACAAACTCAGAAAGCTTGAATATCTTGTTGCCGAAGCCGAAAAGCAGGGGGCAACAATGCTTCTCACTTATGGCGGCGCCCAGACAAACCACGGCAGACTTACTGCGGCGGCTGCCGCAAAGCGCGGAATGAAATGCGCCATCGTGGCTGTCGATGAGCACCCTGAAAATATGAATGCAAATCTCCTGCTCGACAGGCTTATGGGATGTGAGGTCTATATCGCAAAGCCTGACGGCAGCGAAAATCAGGCTAAAAATCTGGGAGCAAAGGTCAAGGCTGAATGGGAAAATAAGGGCGAAAAGGTCTACGAAATCCCTGTGGGCGGCTCGAATACCCTCGGTATTTTAGGCTATATCGACTGCGCGCATGAGCTTTATGGCCAGATGAAGGAGCAGAATATCGAAAATGCCAAGGTTTTCTGCGGCGCAGGCTCGCTGGGCACATATCTCGGTCTGTGGCTCGGCATGAAGATGCAGAATGCTCCTTGCGAATGTGTCGGCGTGTCCATTTCCCCTGTGACAGAAGCCAAGGACAAGCGCGTTATGGAGTATTTTAACGAGGTCAAGGCGGAATATAACCTTGAAATCGAAGCCGAAAGAAAGGACTTCCACATCGAAACAGGCTATGTCCGCGAAGGCTATAACAAGCCGAATGAGGCTGTCCGCAAGGCGATTTATCTTATGGCAAGCAAGGAAGCAATCATTCTCGACCCTTGCTACACAGGCAAGGTTTTCGCGGGTATTATAGATATGATTGCCGAGGGAAAAATCGCAAAGGGCGAAAAAATCGTCCTCGTCCACACAGGCGGCTCGCCTGCGATTTACACACCATTCCACAGAGCTGAAATGGAAAAAGAACTTCTGGACGGCTATCATCTTCTGTAATTTTCTGTAAATTATCGCATATCCTTTATCGAGCATCAAAAAGATAAAGGAGCGCAATATGAGAAAATACATACCGCTGTTTCTGATATGGATTTCGGGAACATTACTGCATTTTACCTATGAAATATCGGGGCGAAGCTGGCTTATAGCTCTTTTCGCCCCGATAAATGAAAGCGTGTGGGAGCATTATAAACTGGCATTTTTCCCTCTGCTGACCGCAGGGCTTTTTATGGCGCATGAGAGGGGAATTATGAATATGGCTGCCCCCATCGTTTTCGCCCTGACCCACGCCTGCTTTACGATGTTCGGAATAAATTATTTTTATACGGGCGCATTGGGGCTGGGCAATATCCTTCTTATCGATATACTGAATTACTATGTGACAACGGCTGTCGGATACTGGTTTCTGGTCAGATATTCGGCGTATGAATACACAAAGACAACCGGCATAACCGCCCTTTTCAGTATAGCGATAATGATGATAACCCTGTGGATTCTGACATTTTACCCGCAGAATCTGCCAATTTTCATCGATTTTTCAAAGAAATAAAACTCTCGTCTTTTGAACTTTTTTCTGCCTTCCCCTTGAGGGGAAGGGGGACCGCTTGCGGTGGATGAGGTGTTAATAAAATTATAGCTGGCAGTCTATCTACATATCACATCAAAAAGGAAGTAAAAATATGCACTCCGCCTTGCCTCCCCTGTGTAAGGGGAGGGGGCGCCGTAAACGGCACTAGCTTCGTGTCGCCTCAGAACGATGGTGGAGGGGTTGTATTTATCATATAAAACAGACAAAAAGAAAGTAAAAATCTGCCCCCGCCTCTGCCTCCACTTGTTAAGGGGAGGTGTCAATCGCAGATTGACGGAGGGGTGTAGGGCGTAGCCCGTCTATTCAATTGGTGGAGGGCTTACAATTATCATATCAAAAAGGAAGTAAAAATGGCTGAAATAAGTGTACAAAAATTAAATAAATACTTTGGCGATTTCCACCTTCTCAAGGACATTTCATTCGATATTTTTGAAGGTCAGCGTGTCGGCATCGTCGGCGCAAACGGCGCAGGCAAGACAACCCTCTTCAAAATCCTCACAGGCGAAATCGATTACGACGACGGCTTTCTCTATCGCGCGCCGAAAAAAATCGGTATTTTAGACCAGCTTCCGTCATATCCGCCTTTTATGACGGTCCGCGAGGTGCTGTGGCAGGCCTTTTCCGAGGTGGAAAAAATCGGCTCGCGCCTTCATGAGCTTGAAAAGCTGATGGAATTTGCCCACACCCGTGATATTATGGACGAATACCAGAAGCTGACCGAGCGTTTTGAACTGCTGGACGGTTATAATCTCGAAGTCCTCTATAATAAGATGACCAACGGTCTTGATATACCTAAAGATATGCAGGACCGCCCGTTTATGAGCCTTTCGGGCGGTGAGAAAACCCGTGTAAACCTTGCAAAGACAATGCTGATGGGTACAGAAATCCTGCTCCTTGACGAGCCGACAAACCATCTTGATTTGCAGTCTATCCAGTGGCTTGAAAGCTATCTTTCCACATTCAAGGGCGCCGCTGTCATTATCTCCCATGACCGCTACTTTCTCGATAAGACGACAAATGTCACCATCGAGCTGGAAAATGGCACAAACCGCGTCTATAACGGCTGTTATTCTGCCTATATGGAGCAGAAAGAGAAGGAATTGGAGCAGCTTGAGGAGGCTATCAAGCGTCAGGAAAAGGAAATCGACCGTCTTGAATACACTCTTGCCCGTATGAAGGGCTGGGGTCTGGGCAGCAGCAAGATGATGAAAAAGGCGACCGCTATGGAAAAGCGAATCAGCCGCATCGAGCGTCTTGAGGGCGTCAAAAAGGCGCATAAGATGAAGGGCAAGTTCAATACAGCCAACCGTACAGGCGATGAAGTGTATTATCTTGATAAACTGTCAGTTGGCTTTGATAAGGTGCTTATCGAAAGGCTTGAAGCCCTTGTTCTCCGCGGTGAACGTGTTGCCATCATGGGCGACAACGGCTGCGGCAAGACCACCCTTTTGAAGACGATTCTCGGTATGCTCGAGCCGCTTTCCGGAAAGGTCATCGAGGGCGCAGGGCTGAAAGTCGGCTTCCTGCCACAGGAAATCCGTTTCGACCACCCTGAACGCACAGTCCTCGATACTGTGCTTTACGAAACAAATCTTTCGACAGCCGAATGCCGCAACCGCCTTGCGGCTTACAGCTTCCTCGGCGAGGACGTTTTCAAGGAGGTTTCCGTCCTTTCGGGCGGCGAAAAGACTCGTCTTCGTCTGTGCCTCTTTATGAACGACCAGATAAATACATTGTTCCTCGACGAACCGACCAACCACCTTGATATGGCGTCGCGCCAGTGGCTTGAGGATTCTCTCGATGAGTTTACCGAAACCATGCTGTTCGTCTCCCATGACCGCTATTTTATCAATCGCTTCGCAACCCGAATCTGGATGGTGGAAAACGGCGGAATCATCGACTTTGTCGGCTCTTACGATGAGTTTGAGTCCTTTATGGAGCGCAGAAGGGCAGATCTGGTTCCTGCTCCTAAGGAAGTCAGGGCAGAAAAGAAGGTCGAGGCTCCAAAGCCTGAAAAGGTTCGCAAGGGGCTTTCATATAACGAGAAAAAACAGCTTCAGTCGGCTGAAAACGAGGCTAAAAAGCTTGAACGCGAGCTTGACTTCTTCGCAAAGGAAGAGGAAAAGTACGCAACCGATTATGAGCGCCTTGCAAGCATTGCCGAAGCAAAGGACGCCGCCGAAATGCGCCTTCTCGAAGTCTATGAAATCATCGAAACCCTCTCAGCAAAGGAAAACGGATAAAACAAAAGCACCCCTCGGGGTGCTTTTTGATGTTACAGGCAAAATATTGCAGGGAATAGCGCCCGCAGGCACACCACACAAACTAAAAAACTCTCCACAAGTTGTGGAGAGTTTTTCTTATGTAATGCAATTAAGCACCGAACATGGAGAGCAGGAAGCCTGCTGCAACAGCAGAGCCGATAACGCCTGCAACGTTTGGACCCATAGCGTGCATGAGAAGGTAATTTCTCTTGTTGTACTTCTGACCTTCAACCTGAGCAACACGGGCAGCCATTGGAACTGCGGAAACGCCTGCAGCACCGATAAGTGGGTTTACCTTGCCGCCTGTCAGCTTGCACATAAGCTTACCGAACATAATGCCGCCGACAGTTGCGAATGCAAATGCTGTAAGACCGAGAGCAATGATCTTGAGTGTGTCAGGGGAGAGGAAGACAACGCCGTTTGCAGTAGCACCGACGCAAACACCGAGCATAATAGTTACGATATTACACATAGCGTTCTGAGCTGTGTCGGAAAGTCTGCCTGTAACGCCCGATTCCTTGAAGAGATTACCGAGCATGAGCATACCGATAAGCGGAGTTGTGGATGGAACGAGGAGAGAACATACGATAGTAACAGCGATAGGGAAAAGGATCTTTTCCTTCTGAGTTACTGTTCTGAGCTCCTTCATTTCGATCTTTCTTTCCTTCTCAGTTGTGAGAGCCTTCATGATAGGAGGCTGAATGAGAGGGATGAGAGCCATATAGGAGTATGCCGCTACGGAGATTGGAGCGAGAAGGTGGTCAGCCAGCTTTGTTGCAACATAGATAGCTGTAGGACCGTCTGCGCCGCCGATGATACCGATGGAAGCTGCTTCCTGAGGTGTGAAGCCGAGAAGGATAGCAAGAAGGAATGCTACATAAACACCCATCTGAGCCGCAGCACCGAGAAGGAGGCTGGCTGGGTTTGCAAGGAGCGGACCGAAGTCTGTCATCGCGCCGATTGCAAGGAAGATAAGACATGGGAAAATCGATGTCTTAACACCGGTATAGATATACTTCAATACGCCGCCCTCTTCCATAACACCGGAAAGAGGAAGGTTTGCAAGAAGCATACCGAATGCGATAGGGAGAAGGAGAAGCGGTTCAAACTCCTTCTTGATCGCAAGATAGAGAAGAACACAAGCCACGAGAATCATGACAGCCTGCTGCCACTGGATATTTGCGATACCCGAGCTCATAGCAAGGTTCGATAAAGTATCAAGTATATTCATATTTTACCCCCTAAATTATTAGGAGATAACTGCGAGAAGATCACCCTTGTTGAGCTGCTGACCCTTTGTTGCAGCAACCTGAGCAATAGTACCGGAGCAAGGAGCTGTGATGTCGTTAGCCATCTTCATAGCTTCAACTACAAAGAGAACATCGCCTTCCTTGACAGCCTGACCCTGGGAAACCTTAACTTCGATAACTGCGCCTGGGAGCGGAGCTTCGACCTTTGTGCCTGCAGCAGCCTGAACAGGAGCTGGAGCAGCGGCTGGAGCTGGAGCAGCAGCCGGAGCAGCAACCGGTGCAGCTACAGGTGCAGCTACAGGAGCAGCTACAGGAGTATCACGGACGTCAACGAGAATTGCTTCGCCCTTTTCTACTTCTACTTCGTAGTCCTTGCCGTTTAAACTAACAATATATTTCATAGTTATTTCACCTCTTTGATAGATTTGAATACGAGTGTGTTGAGAGGAGCGTCAAGCTTATCAGCAACGATTGCCATGATAAGAGCAGCGTCTCTGTCGGATACATTGTGAAGGTCGCACTGGCCCATGGATGTGTCTGCAGGAAGCTCAACCTTGTTAGGGTCCTTTGCAGGAGCCGAAGGCACTTCTTCCTTGACAACTTCCTTTACAGGAGCTGGAGCAGCGGCCTGTTCCTTCTTATAGATAGCTCTTGCCATAGCCTTGATGAAAAGAGCAAGAAGGCCGAGAATGCCGATAACAACACCGAAACCAACTACGGAGAGGATCAGGGATTCACCTAATGACATAACAAAAATCCTCCTTGATTAGATTTCTTTGATTGTGTACTTAACTGTATTTCTTTCCTTTTCTTCGCGTGCTTCAAAGAACTTTTCAGCAACCTGTGGGAATGCGATGTAAGAGAGAACATCTTCTTCGCTCTTAGCTCTGGAACCGAGTTCCTTAGCTGTCTTTTCCATCATAGGTTCGAGAAGGTCTGCAAAGCGGCATGTGATTGGCTGTTCGTCGCCGAGAACCTTCTTCTGGAGTTCCTTGTTGACTTCGCCAGGAGCACGGCCGTATTCGCCTCTGAGGTAAGCTCTGATTTCCTTTGTAACTGTCTTGTAGCGTTCGCCCATGAGAACGTTCTGTGTAGCCTGAACGCCGACCATCTGGGAGGAAGGAGTTACCAGTGGTGGGTAGCCGAGGTCAGCACGTACCTTTGGAACTTCAGCGAGAACGTCGTTAAGACGGTCAGATTCGCCGAGACCCTTGAGCTGGGAAATGAGGTTAGAAAGCATACCGCCCGGTACCTGATATACGAGAGCGTCTGTTTCTGTGCCGAGAACGTATGTTGTAAGCTGGCCGGATTCTTCGAACTTTGTCTTGATTGGGCGGAAGAAGTCGTTGATTTCCTTGAGGAGCTTTTCGTCAAGACCGGAATCATAGCCCATCTGCTTGAGAGCATAGTGCATGGATTCTGTTGCAGGCTGTGCTGTACCGCCCGACAGACAGGAGATAGCTGTGTCGATTGTTGTTGCGCCTGCTTCAACAGCCTTGAGGAGAGTCATTGGGCCAAGGCCTGTTGTGGAGTGTGTGTGAAGAACGATTGGGAGCTTGACTGCTGCCTTGATAGCAGAAACGAGGTCATAAGCTTCCTGTGGGCCCATGATACCAGCCATATCCTTGATACAGATAGAGTGGCAACCCATTGCTTCCATCTTCTTAGCAAGCTCAACATAGTTTTCGAGTGTGTGGATTGGGCTTGTTGTGTAGGAAACTGCGCCCTGAACGTGTGCGCCGCACTTTACAGCTTCATCAACAGCAACTTCGATGTTGCGGAGGTCGTTGAGTGCGTCGAAGATACGAATGATATCGATGCCGTTTTCAACAGCCTTGCGGATGAATGCACGGACAACATCATCCGGATAGTGCTTGTAGCCGAGCATATTCTGGCCACGAAGGAGCATCTGGAGCTTTGTGTTCTTTACAACGCTCTTGATCTTGCGGAGTCTTTCCCATGGATCTTCGTTGAGGTAACGAAGGCAGCTGTCAAATGTAGCGCCGCCCCAGCATTCAAGGGAATAATAGCCGGCCTTGTCCATCTTTTCCAGAATTGGAAGGAAGTCATCGATCGGCATACGTGTTGCGATAAGCGACTGGTTAGCGTCACGCAAAACGGTTTCTGTGAATTGTACTTTCATCATCTATCCTCCATATAATGAATTTTGATGCAGAAAGGAGCCAAATGTCTCCATTTTCTTTTATACTGTTAATTATAGCACAATATCAAAAAAATGCAAATAAAATTTTACTTTTATTAAAAGATGTGATATAATGTACTGTGAATATGTGTGAGTATTGCTGCCCTCTGTCAGAATATACATAAAAAAGGGCTGATTTTGCACATATTATATATAAAATAACCATTTTGGGTTTTTAAGGATTTATTCAGGCGGCGGCATCCCCTACGCAAATCTTCGTCCTTTGTCATCCTGAACGAATGTGAAGGATCTTTCACCCCAACAGCACCATCTCTGCAGGGACCGGCGTACGGAGGTGGAGGGATTGGGTGAAACCACAGCAAAGAAAACCTCACGCCCGGAATGAAAAATAAAATCAAGAAGGTAAAAATGAAAAAAGAAGTTCTAATTTCTATAAAGGGAGAGCAGGACTTTGAAAATATGGACAAGGACAGCTCCGAGCTTGTCACACGCGGCACCCTTTACGAAAAGGGCAACGCCATCTATATCGTGTACGAGGAATCCGAGCTGACAGGCATGCCAGACACAAGAACGACGATAAGAGTGAGAAGCGACTCAATAAATGTCCTCAGAACAGGCAAGTTCCCGTCCAATATGCTTTTCGAAGAAAAGAAACAGCACATTTCCCTTTATAACACCCCTTACGGCCCTCTCACACTTACTGTCAATACAGATAAGATAGAGAGCAATCTTACGATGGAAAAAGGGGGAGACCTTTCGGTTTATTACTCCTTAGGTCTTGACCATAACTACATCGGTAAAAATCAACTGAAAATAAATGTAAAAGAATATAATGCGGAGGAAATATGAATCACATTCAGAATGCAATGAAGCAGGCGGCAGACATCATTCTTGCTGCTTACAATAAAGCTGTGGAAAATGGTGAGCTTCCACAGGCTGAAATCAGAACACCTGTAATCGAGATCCCAAAGGACCTTGCACACGGTGACTATGCTTCCAACTTTGCTCTCCAGAACACAAAGATCATCGGCAAGGCTCCAAAGATGATCGCAGAAGCTATCGCAAAGAACGCTCAGCTCGAAGGCTCCTACTATGACTCCATCACAATCCTCGGCCCTGGCTTTATCAACTTCCGCCTCGGCACAAAGTGGTTTGCTGACGTTCTCACAAACATCACAGAAGAAGGCGAAAACTACGGTAAGCTTGTAAACGAAAACCCACAGAAGATCATGGTTGAATTCGTTTCCGCAAACCCAACAGGTCCTATGCACATGGGTAACGCCCGCGGCGGTGTTCTCGGTGACTCCCTTGCCAACGTGCTTAGCTGGGCTGGCAACAACGTCACAAAGGAATTCTATGTAAACGACGCTGGTAACCAGATCGATAAGTTTGCAAACTCCATCAA
>SVKW01000052.1 GCA_015068285.1 Oscillospiraceae bacterium
AAATTGATATGGTAAAGCTTGATAGCTTTACAAGTCGCAGAAAACCTAATAAATCAGGGCTTTCAACCTCCCGTAATGAGGGGGATAAGTTTGAGATCCTCTCAGGTATCACAGACAACAAGGTATGCGGTGCACCTGTCTGTCTTGTCATCAGAAATGAGGATGCGCGTTCTAAGGATTATGAGAATCATATAATTCCGCGTCCGGGCCACGCCGACCTTACCGCAATGTATAAATATGGAAATTCGGCCGACTACAAGGGCGGCGGACATTTCTCTGGCAGATTGACAGCTCCGCTCTGTATAGCAGGCGGTATAGCCAAGCAGATACTGGAAGAAAATGGAATTTTCATCGGCACTCATATAAAGAGTATCCACGGCATTTACGATACTTCGCTTGATATGGCGAAGGTTGGATGCAAGGATTTTGAAAGCTTTGCCGACATTCTTTTCCCGACTTTCAGCGCAGAGCAGGGCGAAAAAATGAAGGCTGAAATACTTAATGCCCGTGAAAACCTCGACTCTGTCGGCGGCATTATCGAATGTGCCGTAATTGGTATGCCGAAAGGCGCAGGCAACCCTATGTTTGACGGCATCGAAAACAGAATCGCCTCTATGATTTTCGGCATCGGCGGCATTAAGGGCATCGAATTTGGATCGGGCTTTAACAGCGCCGAAATGTATGGCTCACAGAGCAACGATGATTTCTACCTCGATAAAAACGGCAATATCTATCAGGAAACCAACAATTCCGGCGGTATTCTGGGCGGTATTTCCACAGGAATGCCGATAGTTTTTTCTGTTGCCGTAAAGCCGACTCCGTCAATCGGCAGAGAGCAGCACAGTGTAAATATCCAGAAAATGGAAAATACAATCATGTCTGTCAAGGGCAGACATGACCCATGCATCGTTCCTCGCGCTGTGCCTTGTATCGAAGCTGCAGCCGCGATAGCAATTTTGGATATCCTTCTCGATGAAGGCTTTATAAATGACAGAAAATACTACGAAAACCCCTTTGAGAAGCATACAAAGCAGGGCAAATACGGACTTTTAGGCGAAAAATTAGGACATAGCTTCTCTCCTGAAATCCATTCAATGCTTGCCGATTACAGCTATAAACTCTATGAAATCGAGCCTGACAAGGTGGAAAAATTCATCAGAAACGGCGATTTTGACGGTCTTAATGTGACTATACCATATAAAAAGGCGGTCATGGAGCTTTGTGACGAGGTTTCTGAGCAGGCAAAGAAAATCGGCTGTGTCAATACAGTCAAGCGCAAGGGCGGCAGGCTTTACGGCTATAACACCGATTACGATGGCTTCAGGTATCTGCTCACATCCAATAAAATGGAAATAAATGGTAAAAAATGCCTGGTTCTCGGCACGGGCGCATCTTCGGGCACAGTTAAAACCGTCCTTGAGGATATGGGCGCTTCGGAAATTGTTTTCATTTCGAGAAACGGCGAAAACACCTATGAAAATATCGAAAAGCATCATGACGCGCAGGTAATTGTCAATACAACTCCTGTGGGAATGTACCCGAATAACGAAGAATGTAAGGTAAAGCTTAATGACTTTACAGCATTGGAATCATGCGTGGATATAGTGTATAATCCGCTTAAAACTCAGCTTATTCTCCAGGCTGAGAAAATGAATGTCAGATATGCTTCAGGCCTTGCAATGCTTGTGGCTCAGGCGAAGGCCGCCTCGGAGATTTTTACAGAAACTTCCATCAGCGACAGCCTGCTGGAGCGTATTGTAAACAAAATTGAGCTGGACAAAAGCAACATCGTCATCATCGGCATGCCCGGCTCGGGCAAAAGCTCGGTGGGCAGAATAATCGCAAAGGCTCTCGACAGAAAGTTCATTGACGCCGATAAATATTTTGAGCAGAAGATGGGTATTACACCGGGCGATTACATAACTCAGCACGGCGAGGAGCTTTTCCGCAGGGAGGAGACCGAGGTGCTCAGTGAGCTTGGAAAGATGAGCGGAATAGTCATTTCGACAGGCGGCGGCGCTGTAACAAGGGCGGAAAATTATAATCATCTTCATCAGAATGGTAAAATCGTGCTTATAAAACGCAGTTTTGAGCGTCTTGCAACACGTGGCAGACCTCTTTCGCAGGGGGACAATGCCCTTATAAATCTCTGGGAGAAACGCAGAGATGCATACAAGGCCTTTGCCGATATCGAGGTCGACAACAACCGTCACATCTCGAAAACTGTCGATACTGTTTTAAGGAGGCTGGGATATGAAAATCCTCATAATCAACGGACCTAATCTCAATATGCTGGGGCTTCGTGAGCCCGATCTGTACGGTAAAAAGGACTACAATGCCCTTGTTGAATACGTGGCTGAATGCTGTAAAAATATGGAAGTGGAGCACGAGATTTATCAGTCGAATCACGAAGGTGAAATCGTTGAGAAAATCCAGCAGGCTTATAAGGTTTTTGACGGCATAGTCATCAATGCCGCCGCATACACCCACACAAGCGTGGCTATTCTTGACGCCCTCAAGGCGGTGAGCATCCCTGCTGTTGAAGTCCATCTGACAGATATTTCAGCGCGCGAGCCTTTCCGCCATATTTCATACACAGGTATGTACTGCGAAATGACATATAAGGGCCTCGGCTTTGAAGGCTACAAAAAGGCTATAGAATACCTTTGCGAAAAGTATAAATAACGCTAAAATCCCGCTTTCCATGCGGGATTTTTGATATGGAAATATGATGAATAGAGAAGAATATCTTAAAAATCCTTGCAGAGCATCGTCGCTCCCTTTCCACAAGATGAAAAATATGAAGCTCCCGGAAAATATGGCGGTTGTACATCACGAAGATTTCGATGAGGAAAAGTACAGAGATTATTCCGATGAGAGATATTTCAGGCTTATTCATTATCTGAATAATGCCGAAATGCCGAAGCTTCCGGACGGATTTTCGGAATGCAGCGCACAAGTTGGTGAGTTTACGGGGCATATCAATAAATGCTACCACGACATCAGGGTAAACGAATCGCAGATGAAGAAATACACAGAAAGTGATGTGTACGACGGCGAGCTTTGGCTGGCGGTTAAAGAAAAGAATACCGGTGAAATAATTGCAACGGGAATAGCCGAGGTCGACAGAGATGCAGGCGAGGGCGCCATTGAATGGGTGCAGGTGTCGCGTGAGTACAGAAGAAAAGGTCTTGGCGAATATATTGTGAAGCATCTGCTTTATTTAATGAAGGGCAAGGCGGATTTTGTCACCGTGTCGGGAAAATGCGACAGTCTATATCAGCCTGAGAAGCTTTATCGCAAATGCGGATTTAAAGGAAATGATGTATGGCATATCTTGCGGAAGGACGGAATGTAAGAATGAGTAACCGTGAAATAATTGAAAAATGGCTGTCGGCATTCGGCAGAGGTGTCGATAGAAAAATGATAGAAGAGCATGTTACCTCACATGGTAATCATCTGTGGCACCTGTTTTCGTGGTGCGAAGTTGAATGCCTTGAGGGTGAAAATGCACGAAAAGCCTTCGATGATTTGCAGTATGATCAAGCCGTTAAGTTCTGCGACGGATATTCAAACCGAATAAAAAATATGGAAAATACTGGGAAAATATCATCTCGGCAGGCGGATAAGCTTAAAGAAAGCGATGTGTATATCGTAGCAGATGATTTTTCGTGGACTTATGTCCGTACACATGAAATAGGCATCTGCGGCCCGTATTTTGCCAGAGTGAAATAAACAAAAAGACAAGGTTCATAAATTGAGCCTTGTCTTTTATAGTGGTATAATATGAAGAAACTACTTCTTGACAGCCTTGCGGATAACAGGAATGATAAGCACTGCAATAGCGCCTGCAATGAGAGCTGTTGTGCACTGCATAAAGCCGAAGTTGACAGACATCACAGCAGCCTGCTTTTCAGGGAGCTTGAGAACTGTAGGAATAAGGAACTTGACGATAAGCATATTGAGTGTCAGGAACTTGAGGAAAGCTGCCACAACTGCTGTTACAGCGTTGCAGATAATGCAGTCAGGCTTCTTGAGGAGCTTTGGAAGAAGACCCCAGATAAGAACGAGAACGATGTTGCCCACTGCGATTGCAGGAACGAGAGGGAGAAGTGCAGGACCGATACCGAACATCTTTGCGAAGAATGGAGAAAGCGCAGCAACTGTAATGCCGGAAGGCAGGCCGCACATGATTGTCGACATGATGAGCACAAGATTTACACAGGAGCCTGTGATTATCTGATTGTTAAGAGCCGCAGTTGCGCCCTGAAGCACAACGAGAAGTGCAATAAAAATAGCTGTCTGAGTGATCCATCTGATCTTTGAATTATTCATTTTCTGTTCCCCTTATAATTATTTTGTGGTATAATGTCATTAAAGACATCACGCAGTTTTGACTGCATCTATATTATAGCAATAAAATCGAAGGTGGTAGGTTGCCAATGCAACAAAAATGGAAAAATTTTTCACAAACTCTCGAAAGATGCCCGATGTTTTGCGGTCTGACAGAAGATGAGATAATGGATTACCTTGTCTGCTCGAAAGCCGAGCTTAAGGAATATTCAAAAGGGCAGATAATCATATCTCAGGGCGAGAAAATAAATAAAATAGGCATTCTTCTTTCGGGAAGGGCGGAGGCGACTAAAATCGACCCTTACGGCAATGCCTATCTTGCGGCGCAGGTCACCGAAAGCCATCTTTTTGCCGATTTGCTGGCGGCAGGCGAAGGTAAAGAAAGCCCCGTGACGGTTATTGCCACAAAAGACTCTTCAGCCTGCATGATTCCATGGAAATCGGTTCTCTTGCGCTGTGATAAAAATTGCCGCAAGCACGATATAATACTTGAAAATCTTATCAAGGTGTTTTCAAATAAGTTTTTCGATTTATTCAACAGAATTGACTGCCTTACAGCGCGAAAAGTCGAGGACAAGGTGCTTACCCTCCTTGAAAAGCATCGTAAAGACGGGGAAAGTAAGGTGATTCTGCCATTTGACAGAGAGGGCATGGCAAATTATCTCGCCATAGACCGAAGCGCCCTTTCCCGTGAGCTGAGCAGAATGAAGGAGAAGGGCATTATAGATTACAATAAAAATGAGTTCATTATAAAGTAGGTGTATTATGAAGATTTTTGCAGCACCCGACAGCTTCAAGGGCAGTATTACAGCTCAGGAATTCTGTGCTGTCGTTAAGAAAGTATACGATGAAAAGAATATCGAAACCATGCTTTTCCCGATGGCAGACGGCGGCGAAGGCACTATCGAGGCGATAACAGACGGTCTCGGCGGCAGGTATGTCTATGCCGATGTGACAGCTCCCCTTGGCGAAAAAATATCGGCTAAATACGGCATTTTAAGCGACGGCACAGCCGTCATGGAAATGAGTCAGGCATCGGGAATCGGCTATGTAAAGGGCAGAGAAAATATTTTCAGAGCCTCAACAATCGGTACTGGTCAAATGCTTTACAGCGCCCTTGAAAGCGGAGTTAAAAAGATTATTATAGGCATCGGGGGCAGCGGCACAAACGATGGCGGCGCAGGAGCTCTGTATGCTCTCGGAGTAAAGTTCCTCGACGGTGAAAATAACCAGCTTTTTCCATGCCCGGAAGAGCTTGCAAAGCTGAAAAGCGTTGACTTGTCATGCCTTGACAAGCGACTTGAAAATATAGAGATTATAGTTGCCAGCGATGTGAAAAATCCGCTGTGCGGTGTAAACGGCGCGTCTTATGTTTTCGGTAAACAGAAGGGGGCAACGGAAGAAGATAAGCCTGTACTCGACGCAATCCTCAAAAATATGGCTGAAATCTTTGCGCAGGAAACAGGCGTTGACCATTCTGAGGACGAGGGCGCAGGGGCGGCAGGCGGACTCGGCTTTGCGCTTATGCAGCTGCCGAATGTGACATTCCGCCCGGGCTTTGAAGTCATTGCTGAAATCCTCGATATTGAAAACAAAATGCGTGATTTTGCCCCTGATTTAGTCATAACAGGGGAAGGTCAGCTTAATTTCCAGAGCGAAATGGGCAAATTGCCTGTGGAAATTGCAAAAATGGCGCGAAGAAACGGCTTTAAATGTATTGCAATAGCAGGCGCTTTCGGCGAAGGCTGGGAAAACTGTGAAAAGTATTTCGACGGAGTTTATCAGCTTATGAATGAAAATATCACCGCCGAATATTCGATAAATCATGCCGCAGAATTGCTCGAGCAGAAATTGAACACATTGTAAATTGTGGAAGTTATTTATTGAATGTAAATCAAAGTTGTAGTATAATAATTAAATAGACATAATGAAATATCCGTAAGGATATCGTAAGGGGGATGTAATTTGAGTAGAAAAACATTTTCGATAGTAGATGAAAGCGCAAATCCCTGGAAGATAATCATACTTCTGGCATGGCCGATATTTCTGGAGCAGATTCTCGTATCTCTCGTTCAGGCTGTCGACACCGCAATGGTAGGCTCCCTTGGCGCAAATGCAACGGCATCTGTTGCAATAAGCCAGTCGCCTAACATGATGATCAACGGCGTTATTATGGCAATGGGTGTCGGTTTTACTTCGCTTGTTGCCCGAAGCGTAGGCGCAGGCGACACAGAAAGGGCAAAGTCCCTTATCCGTCAGGCTATTCTGCTTGTTATTGCGATCGGTCTTCCGCTTGCCGTGCTGTGCTTCTGTCTTGCACGCCATATTCCGATGTGGATGGGCGGCGCAGAGGATATTCTTGATACAGCGGCTACATATAACAGAATTTTTGCCTGCGGTATGCTTTTCCGCGGTATGACAATGGTGCTGACAGCTATTTACCGTGGCTTCGGCGACAGTAAAACTCCTATGAAAATCAATATTGCCGTCAATTTAATGAATGTTGTGGGCAATTTCCTTATGATTTACCCAACCCGTCAGCTTTCGGTTTTCGGTGTTGAGTTTACAATGTTCGGTTTCGGCTGGGGCGTTGCAGGCGCGGCTACAGCGACAGCGCTTTCGACAATAATCGGTTCGCTCGCTTTGCTCGGTGTCACATTCTTCAGAAAATCTGAGCTTCAGCTTAGCTTCAAAGACGATTTCAGACCGAACTGGAAAGAAATTTCTTCGGTATTCAAAATCAGCTTCCCTGCAATGTGCGAACGCTTTGTAATGAGCGGCGCATCTGTTATCGTTGCAAGTACAGTTGCATCTCTCGGTACAGTTGCCGTTGCATCGCAGAATCTTGCCGGTACAGCCGAATCATTAAGCTTTATGCCGGGCTTTGCCTTTGGTACGGCGGCTACAACACTTTTCGGTCAGTCTATCGGTGCAAAACGCCCTGAATTAGGCAAAAAATACGTGTCCTATACGATCCGTCTCGGCGCTGCCGTAATGTTTGTTATGACTCTTGTAATGTTCTTCGGTTCAAGATTTATTATGAGCATCTTCACTCCTGACGAAGCTGTTATTGAAATGGGCAGCGTGCTCGTCAAGATCCTTGCTCTCATTCAGGTTCCGCAGATGATCGCAATGGTATATTCAGGCGCTCTCAAGGGAGCAGGCGATACAAAGAGCCCATTCCTCGTTGCTCTCTTCTCCATGTGGGGCGTGCGAGTCCTTGGCGTTACAATCTGTGTCCGTCTGCTCGGCATGGGTATGACAGCTCTCTGCACATGTATGTGTACAGACAATGTTGTCCGATTCATTCTTTTCTCAACTATCTACAGACGCGAAAAATGGAGAAAGCACATCGAAGCATAAAAATAAAGGCTCCCTAAAGGGAGCTTTTTATATGCCGAAAATGATGAAAATGCCAAGCAAAATGAATATTACAGGCACAATAACGCGCTTGTATTTTTCTATAAAACGCCTTAAAGCAGGCAGGACGGAAAGCCTTTGGGCGATAAAGCACCACATCACAGACATAATGCCGAATATCGCAAGCGCAGTAATAAAATGCACAACATTCATTCGGGCGAAAATCGGAATGTAAACACCGATATTGTCGCCGCCGCTCAAAACGGTGAGCAGTATAACGCTTAAAATGCTGCCGCCTATTGAAATGTTTTCATCATCATCCCTGTCAAAAATCGCCTTTATCCCTAAAAATATCGGCACAAGACCGAGCATGAAAACATATTTCTCAAATAACGCCGTCAGCCCATACGCACCAAGACAGCTTATGATGCTGAGAATCATAATGCCGAGAAAATGCCCGGCATAAATATTGCTTTTTCTCATATTACCTGCCGAAAACAGCAAGGTCAGCAGAAAAATATCATCGATATTGGTACTTAAAAAAGCGACAGCCGAAATGATTGCGGTTGAAATCAAAGTTGTTCTCCCTAAAAATTATTTGTGTGAATGAATATGATTTAAAAGCAAGTCTTCTGTTTCATACATATCATTTTTGATAAGAGGAAGCATACTGTCTTTGTATTTTGATAAATCAGCATTGTGGAAAGCTTCGATTATACGCGGTACATATTTATGTTTGTGTGCGCCGAGCTCACCGAGAGCTTTTATGCATTGTCTCGCAGTTATAGGCTTTTCATCGGTAATATGAGAGAGAAAACCATCAAAAATATCATCAAATTTATCATCGGTATCCCATTGCACATTTTGCGCAATAATATAGAATATGCGATTTCGGACATAGGAATTCGGATGATTGAGAAGGGAAGCGAAAGTATCAAAATACTTGTACCATTTGTCGGAAAACTGACTTTCGCAAAGAATCATTTCAGCAAAGTCCCGTGCCGCCATAGTGTCTTTTGAAGTAAGCTGAGCTATTATATTTTCATTTGTCATATAATCACCATACTGTATTTGAAGATTATCGAAAAAGGCACTTCGTCTGAAGTGCCTTTTTCTGGTGCCGCTGGCCGGACTCGAACCGGCACGATATTGCTATCGAGGGATTTTAAGTCCCTTGCGTCTACCGATTTCGCCACAGCGGCGGATATTTACAACGAAGATATTATAACATTATAACGGCAAAATGTCAAGAAGATAGCGATGAAATAAACGATAAAAACTGCGATTATCTCAAAAATATTATTGTTGCAATTTTCGCTGTATTTGGTATAATAAGACATATAAAGAATATTTGAAAAGAGGGTTTAATATGAAAGTTACAGTCAGAATCCCTTTCCTCAACAAGGCTATCGAGGAAAGACTCACAAAAACAGCAGACGAAATCGGCTATTCCATCAAGTTCCTCTCTATGGACGATGTAAAGCTTGAAGATTTCGCAGACAGCAATATCCTCTTCGGCAGATTCCCTGCAGATATGATCAAGGATGTCAAGGACCTCAAATGGCTCCAGCTTCCATCGGCAGGTATCAACGGCTTTACAGACGACAGCATTTATCCAAATAACGATGTTATCCTTACAAATGCCAGCGGCGCATTCGGCGTAACTATCGCTGAATATCAGGTTATGATGCTTCTCATGATGATGCGTATGGCTCCTCAGTACCTTGAAGGCCAGAAAATCGCCCGCTGGAAGAATCTCGGCGCAGTTCGCTCTATTTTCGGCAGCCGTATCCTCGTTGTCGGCACAGGCAACCTCGGCGGCGAGTTTGCAAAACGCGTAAAGGCTTTCGGCGCTTATGTTGTCGGTATCAGAAAGAACGGCAACCAGCTTGTTGAAGGCTTTGATGAAATGCACAACATTGCAGACCTTGACGAACAGCTTAAGCTGGCTGATGTTATCGCTCTCAACCTCCCGGGCACAAACGATACAACAGGTCTTATGACAAAGGAACGCATTGCAATGCTCAAGGAAGATGCAATTCTTATGAACGTAGGCCGCGGCACAGCTATCGACCAGGATGCTCTCAATGAAGCGCTCCGCGGCGGCAAGATTGCAGGCGCTCTCCTCGACGTTACAAATCCTGAGCCACTTCCTGCAGACCATCCGCTCTGGACAGCTCCTAACTGCCTTGTAACACCACACGTTTCGGGCAACTATTCTCTCCAGTACACTTGCGAAGTCCTTCTCAACATCTTTGAAAACAACCTTAAGAAGTTTGCAAAGGGCGAAAAACTGGACAATATCGCAGACAGAAAAGCAGGCTATTAGTACAGTATTATATCATAAATCAGAAAGCGCTCCGCATGGGGCGCTTTTTTGCTGAAGCAAAAAAGTGAGCGCACACAGACAGAACGGCCTTTTCATATAATGTACCAGGAGGGGATGATATGAAAAAGCGAAAAAACTGTCTTATCGAATATATCGCCGTGCTTGTCATCGGCATTTTAACAGCCCTTTTGCTGCCTGTATGGCTGTGTTTTTCTGTTATAGTAGGGCTTCTGGTGCTCGTCTGCCTGCTGTTATAATGTAAAAATATGTAAAATATACATCATATTGTATATACAACTCCCGGATACACTATTGTCACAAAAGGTCGAAACTTGCGACCGATTTATGTGGAAAAAATTGGAAATAAGTAGTATAATGAAGATAGATTTTATGGGGGTACAGCAATATGACAAATTTCACAATGGACTATTATTTACTGGCGCAGGCAACGAAAATCGAAGGCATGAACATGGAAACTTACGGGGTGAAGCTTACGCAGACTTACTCAGACGGCAGAATGGAAACTCTCAGCCTTTATAATATAACGCCTCACCGCAGCAAAATGGAAAAGCTCATCGAAATGATGAAACGAGGTATGGTCACCATAATGACAGCGCAGGAAATAGTAGAGGATTTCCTTGAAATGTAGCTCAAGGTGTGCTATAATTACAATAATAAATTTTGTAATACAGGTGAACTATATGAAATGTCCATACTGCGGCTATAATGAAAGTAAGGTTATCGACTCCCGTCCGACAGATGACGGAAACAGCATCAGAAGAAGACGCGAATGTCTCTCCTGCGCCAAGAGATTTACTACATACGAGATAATGGAATCTGTTCCTGTGGTTGTTGTCAAAAAAGACGGCTCCCGCCAGAGCTTTGACAGAAACAAGGTGCTTTCCGGCATGGTAAAGGCTTGCGAAAAGCGTCCTGTCTCCCTTGAAGTCCTCGAAAGAGCGACAGATGAAATCGAGCAGACATTGCTCAGCTCTCTCGAAAAGGAAATCCCGGTTGAAAATATCGGCAATCTCGTTATGGAAAAGCTCAAGGCTATCGACGAAGTGGCTTATGTCCGTTTCGCTTCGGTTTATCGCCAGTTCAAGGATATAAATACATTTATGGAAGAGCTTTCCAAGCTGCTCAAGAAAAATTAAATTATACGGTCAAATGACAGCGAGTCAAGCTGGCGTATAACGCCTATCATTGCGCGCAGATTCCAGAGCGCCGCCAGATATTCGTCATTTTCGTCTGACGATGCCCACGAATTGCATACAGCAAACTGAGCATCTACTGAATCAAGCTTGTCGTGAGGGACGACTGCGGAGAAAAAACTCCTGCGGCCGTCCCATATTTTTTTAGCCTCAATAACAGGGGAGGCGTCGTAAATCTCATTTTCAGCATTTATGATTTCATCGTCAATGGCGGAAATAATCGCCGAAGTCACATCATCAGTCGCGTTTCTTGCATAAAATACGCCGATGATAAGCAGAGAAAATATAATTATCGATGCAATATATCGGCTCATTTGTCCTCCTTTTTTATGATAGCAACCTTCTTATCGGTACTGCACAGCATGAGAAATACATCTTTTATGCTGGTAATACCTTTCTTTTTAAGCTCCGAGCCAACCCACTCACTATCAATTCCGATAATTTCAAAAATATCACGGTTTACATATCCGTCAGCAATCACAGTGTAATAAACAGGGGAATCCTTCACTTTCTGTCCCATAATTTCAGGCGTAACAGGCTGATTTCTGTCCTTCAGCAACACACTGAGCTGTCCGTTTGTTTCAAGACGGGCAAGGCGGACAGAGGCAAGGTCGAATACATCCTTGAGGCGTAAATCCTCCTGCAATTCTTCAACACTCAGCCGTGTGGCTTTTAGAGCCTTCTGGTCGATAACGCCGTCTACAATTATAATAACAGGCTTGCCCGTCAGTATTTCGCGGAAACGCGGGATTTTCAGCGCGATAAACGATACGAAAATCTCGGCAGAAATCAGCGTGAGTATCGGCACAACGCCGTAAGACAGCGGAATGTCCAGATTTTGCATAGGCACGCTGGCAACTGCCGAAACGAGTATGGTGATAACAAGCTCGGTAGGCTGCATTTCGCCAACCTGCCGTTTGCCCATCATACGTATGGCGACAATAACGAAAATGTAAAGAATAAGAGTCCTGACAAATGGTATGAACATAATTTCCCTCCGTAAGATATGTTTTGCCACAAAAAGGAGGATTTATACACAGGAGGTTGAAAAATGCCTGCATTGTGGTATAATTAGGCTATACCAACTCAGGAGAATACCTATGATAGCTAAAAGTGAAATCAGAAAGATAAATAAGGCAAAGCGCAACGCAATGGATAAGGCAGAGGTGGCTGAAAAATCCACCCTTGCACAGCAGATTTTCGTTGAAAGCGAGCTGTATAAAAACGCACAGCAGATTATGCTCTATATGCCTCTCGGCAAGGAAATCGGCACAGAGGATATGATGCAGGCATCCTTTAGGGACGGCAAAAAGGTTGTACTGCCAATCACAGACGGTGAAACAGGGGAGATTACACCTTATTTAATAGATGAAAATACCGAATTTGTCATTGGCGCATTCAAGGTCCGTGAGCCTGTAGGCGCAAGCATTGCAGATGTTGAAAAGACCGATGTCATCATCGTGCCCGGCATAGCGTTTGACGAAAGAGGCGCAAGAGTCGGCTTCGGCAAAGGCTGTTATGACAGACTTCTGGCAGAAACAAAGGCGGTTAAAATCGGCTATTGCTATGAATATCAGGTGAGCGAAGCCATCGCCGATGAAG
>SVKW01000053.1 GCA_015068285.1 Oscillospiraceae bacterium
CGTTATTTGTATTCATTGATACCGGAGACACCGTCGAGAGGGAGAGAGAAGACCATACCTCTTGCTTTGCTGTTGATACCGCACTTTTCAGAAATTGCCTGCATGATCTTTATTCTGTCGTCAGCTGAGCTTACGATAAAAACGATATCGCGCTCGTCCTGAATATTAACACCCCAGAACTGGGTGACTGCTTCATTATTGATATGGCGTGAATGAATAACAGTACCGCCTGCTGCACCGGCAGAACGAGCGGCAGTCATGACATCTTCGCTGTAGCCCTGATTTACAACGGCTGCGATCATAGAATAAGTGATATCTGACATTGATGCATAAGTCCTTTCGTTAGAATCGGGTGTGAGATTGCAAAACATTTTTGTTGCAAGGCTGCTTGCGCCGTTTACCGGCATTGTAAAGGCAATACCGCTGTTTGGTGTGCCGAGGAGAAGAGCATTGTGCATCTTTCTCAGCATTACATCAGCAAATGGTTTTGGCATTACCGTGAATAAAAGAATTTTGTCGGTATTTCCCAAGCCTAAAATATCCATTATCTCATTTGGAGCCGTACCTGAAGCGTGCAGTCTGTTGTGGGATGGGACACCGCATTCGTGGAATACTTTTGTGGCGATGTCAGCCTGCTTCTTTGTGGTTATCAGGACAAAAAATCTGAGCGGAGTTTTATTTGTGGCAGGGGAAGTTGGTTTTTCGTTAGAACACATAAGACTTAATCCTCCCAAATTTCGATGATCTCGTCGCCGTCGACAGGGATATCGGAAACGGATGTGACATTTTTCTTTGCTTTTTCAAGCTTGATCTTGTAAATCAATCCCATGAGCTGGATTGCAATGAGCGGAGTGAGCGCAACGAGTGCAACAACACCGAAAGCATCTGTCATGATATTACCGCCTAAACTTTCGCATACACCTATACAGAGAGGCAAAAGGAAAGTGGAAGTCATTGGACCACTGGCAACACCGCCTGAGTCGAAGGCAATACCGACGAAAATAGGAGGGACCAGTCGTGAGAGAACCATTGCAATAATATAACCGGGAATAATTATATACTGTATTGGGACACCTGTGAGAACTCTGAGCATTGCCATGCCTACGCTGACTGCAACGCCTATGGAGAGGGCGCCGTTCATGGAACTTTCAGAAATTTTGCCGTTTGTAATTGTCTGAACCTGATGATTGAGAATCTGTATAGCAGGCTCAGCTTTTACGATGAAGTAACCGATGAGCATACCAATCGGAACAAGAATCCACTTCTGAGATGTGGCGGCGAGGCTTCTGCCAAGAATAGTACCGACAGGGGCAAAGCCGACATTTACACCGCAAAGGAAGAGAACAAGACCGATATATGTATAAAGGAAACCGAAAGAAATTCGGAGAATCTGGCGTTTGTTATATTTATGAGTCAGAAGCTGGAAGCCGAGAGACATCAGAATAATAGGTAAAAGCGAGATGGATACTTCTTTGAGAAAGTGGGGAATTTCTTTTGTAAAAGTGAGGGCAACGTCGCGCATTGTAGAAACGGAGAACATTTCAACTGCGGAATATGCCGCTTCTTTGGTGTTATAGAAACAGCCGAGAATGAGAACAGCGAGAATAGGACCTACGCTGGCGAGGGAAACGAGACCGAAGCTGTCGCTGGATGCGTATTTGTCGATTCTCATAGACGAAATACCGACACCAAGCGCCATGATGAACGGAACTGTAATAGGACCGGTTGTAACACCGCCTGAGTCGAATGCTACAGCCAGAAACTCATCCGGAATAAAGAAGGAAAGGATGAGCAATGCCGAATAAAGAATTATCAGCATTTTTGAAAGATTGAACTTGAATGCTATACGGAGAACGGCGATAGCGAGGAAGATACCGACACCGACAGCAACTGTCCATATAATAGTTGCATTTGGAATAGCCGGCACCTGATTGGAAAGAACCTGAAGGTCAGGCTCTGCGATGGTGATGAGAATACCCATGACAAGCGCAACGAAGGCCATAAGTTTGAAATTCTTCGCTTTTGCAAGCTGACCGCCGATGCCTTCACCGATTGTACTCATCGCAGTATCAGCTCCAAGCTGGAACATGCCCATACCGAAGATGAGCATTGCGGCACCTGTGAAAAACATTGCCATTGTACCTACTTCAATCGGAACGAGGAGAATACTGAGAAGAAGCACTATGCACGTTATCGGAAGAACTGCATACAGGGATTCCATGACTTTTTCTTTTAGAATGCGATACATGATACTCCTTAAAAGGTTTTATTTGAGTATAATTATATTGTTTTTTAAAGGATTTGTCAAGGAATATAGGGGGTAATTTGCGCAGATATACAATATATAAACACCTTCGTTACTTGACAAAATATATGATTATTATTACAATAAATATATAATAAAACCCAAGGAGGAATATCTGATATGAGAAAGAATTTTGGCGCAAAACCTATTTTGTATCCACAGCCTGTATTTATTATCGCGGCGTATGACGAAAATGGTAAGGCAAACGCAATGAATGCTGCATGGGGCGGTGTAGCAGACGCAAATAAGATTATGATCTGCATCAGCCCTGGACATAAGACAACAAAGAATATCCTCCTCAAGAAGGAATTCACAGTAAGCATGGGTACTGCAGATCAGGTTGTTGCCTGTGACTATGTAGGTATGGTTTCCGGCAATGATGTACCGGACAAGATGGAAAAGGCAGGCTTCCACACAACAAAGGCAGAGTTTGTCGATGCTCCTGTTATTGATGAGCTTCCGATGGCTCTCGAATGTAAGCTTCTCAGCTATGATACTGAAGAACATATTCTTATCGCAGAAGTTGTTAATGTAAACGCAGAGGAAAGCATTCTTGGCGAAAACGGCAAGATTGATGTGGCAAAGCTTCGTCCTATCGTATTTGATGCACAGGGCAGCGCATACTGTGTAGTCGGCGAAAAGGTTGGCAACGCATTCAAGGATGGCGCAGCTCTTAAATAAGATATTTAAAGACCGTCCTCGTGGCGGTCTTTTGTTTTGGGAAAGAAAACGAACAAAAATTCGATATAGGCTTGATTTGTGTTTTTGAAAGGTGTATAATTGGGTAAAGAGGTGAAAACTATGGCTTTTGATTTTAAAAAGGAATATAAAGAGTTCTATATGCCGAAAAATAAACCATCGATAGTTGATGTGCCGCCTATGAATTATATTGCTGTGCGCGGCAAAGGTGATCCAAATGAAGAAGGCGGAGATTATAAAAAGGCTATCGAGATTCTTTATTCTCTTGCTTATACTATAAAAATGAGTAAAAAAGGCAGTCATCAGATGGAGGGGTACTTCGATTTTGTCGTGCCTCCGCTTGAAGGCTTCTGGTGGCAGGACGGAGTGGAAGGCGTTGACTATTCCGATAAATCATCCTTTAACTGGATTTCCGTTATCCGTATGCCTGTTTTTGTCACTGAAGAAGAGTTTGCGTGGGCTGTGCAGGAAGCCGAAAGGAAAAAGAAAATAGACTGTTCGAAAGCTGAGTTTATAACAATAACAGAAGGCGAGTGCGTACAGATTATGCACATAGGCCCTTATGATGATGAACCTGCAACTGTAGCTTTGATGGATGAGTATATAGAAAAAATGGGTTATAAAAACGATTTTTCTGCAACGCGCCTTCACCATGAAATATATCTTTCCGATGCCCGCAAAACAGATCCCGAAAAACTTAAAACAGTAATCCGTCACCCAATAATAAGAAAGTAATAATATAATTAGGAAAAAAGGAGATGCTTATGAAAAAAATATTACCTGTTATTTTACTTATGGCAATCCTTGTAGGCATGCGATTTTTTGCTGCAGATAACGAGCTTGCCAACGGTGAATTCAATGGTTCCGTTGACGGCGGTTGGGACGGTGCGGAGTTTGTATATTACATTCCCGACGGATGGAAAGCAGAAGTAATGCCGTTTACTCCGCCTAATGAAACAACCGAGGGCAGTCCGGAATGTGGTGTTAAACTGTCGAATGGCGAAAATTACATAGAAATCTATGCCGCCCATTCAAGGCGATATGCACCTCAAAGAGAAGAATACGTGGATATCTCTGTTAAAAGTGACAGAAACGAAGAAATAACAGCAGAATATTGGGTATACGATGATAACAAGGTCAAGCTTTGGGTGCCATATTTTGAAGAGCCGTGCAGCGGATTTTTGATGCTGACAGCCGATATGGAGCTTGAATTCTGCAAGGAAAATGCTGAAGATATAGAGAATATTATAAAAAGCATTCATGGCACAAGAAAAGAAGATTAAATGATAAAACCGCCTATTATGGCGGTTTTTCTTTATAGAAAAAGTCAAAAAATGTAGATTATTTTCTCATTCTGGTGTATAATTACACATATAGAGCAAAACAGGAGGTAATATATATGATTAAAATTGGCGGAATAACAGTTGGACAGTCACCGCGTGACGATATAACTCCGGATATGTGGCCGATTTTCGGCGATAAAGTTGAGCTTATTGAGCTTGGCGGTCTTGACGGACTTACACATGAAGAAATAGATAAGTTTGCGCCTGAAGACGGCGACTATGTCCTCGTTTCAAAAATGCGTGACGGCTCATCTGTGCGATTTGCAGAAAAATATGTATTACCACGCATTCAGCAGCATATAGAAACATTGGAAAAGCAAGGCGTCAGTCTTATTGCAATGTTCTGTACAGGAAATTTCCCGGATGTATTTCATTCAAAAGTACCGCTTATTTTCCCGAGCAAAATCCTTGAAGCATTCGTGCCTGCTGTGGCAGACGGAGAAAAGCTTATAGTAATAACTCCTGATGAAAAGCAGCTTCCGCAGTCGATTAAAAAGTGGAGCGCATATATGGAAGTTGAAAAGGTTTTCTATGCATCACCGTATATTGATGACGGACGTCTTGAGATGGTGGCGCGGGAGATAAAAGACCTTGAGGGCAACTTCATAGTCCTCGACTGTATGGGGTATACAAAGGAAATGAAGGATATGGTGGCAAAAATCACAGGTAAGCGTGTAATTCTGCCGCGCACACTTCTCGCAAGAAGCATTATGGAGCTTATTGATTAAAATCGCGGATGGTGTAAATTATGAAGCATATATTTATAGTGAATCCTGCAGCGGGCGGTCAGGATAATACAAGAAAGATAAATGAAGCCGTCAAAAAGTTTGCATCAGAAAAAGGTTTTGAATATAAAATCTATATTTCCGAGCATCCTAAACACTCGGAAGAAATTGTCCGCAAGGTCATGAGTGAATACAAGGATGAAACTGTCCGCTTCTATGCCTGCGGAGGCGATGGCACCCTTAACGAGGTTGCGCAGGGCGTTGTAGATTATGACAATGCCCAGCTTACAAACCTGCCTTATGGCACAGGCAACGATTTTATAAGGATATTCAAGGAAGACGGGGAGTTTTCGCTTGAAAACCTCATTGACGGTGAGGTTATGGATGTCGACTATATCGAAACTAACAAGGGTGTGTCTGTAAATATTACAACCATAGGTCTTGATGCGCGAGTTGCAAGGGGAATGCAGAAATACAAGCGTATTTTCAAGCATAATGGACAGGTGCCTTATATTATTTCGATTTTTGAAAATATTGTAACGCCGATGTCACGAAATCTTAAAATAGAGATAGACGGCAAGGATGTTTCGGGTGATTATGTGGTGCTTCTTGTAGCTAATGGCAACTATTACGGTGGAGGTTTCCATCCTGTGCCTGATGCCAGTGTTACAGACGGAAAGCTCAATGTTCTGCTTATAAAGAAGCTGTCGAGGTTTACAGTTGCCCGCGTTATCAATGCATATAAGAACGGGGAATACAAAAAATATCCTCAGTACATAGATTATTTTGAGGCTGAAAAGGTATCCGTTAAACAGAATGACAAATATATTATGGACTTAAACCTTGATGGAGAGGTAATTGGGGTAAGTGAAGCGGAAATTTCCATCGGTCAGAAGAAAATTCACTTCGTTGTGCCGAAAAAAACTGCCGTTCATGAATAAAATCAGGAAAATTTACAAATTAGTCTTGCATTTTACATAAATGTGATGTATGATATATATCAGTGTTTGAAAAAAGAAAAATCTATTACTATAAAGGAGCGTTTTTATGAGACTCGTACCACTTCAAGACAGAGTTGTCGTTAAAATGACAGAGATTGAAGAAACAACAAAGAGCGGCCTTATTCTCACAGGTTCCGCAAAAGAAAAGCCAATGTGCGCTGAAATCGTTGCACTCGGCCCAGATGTAAAGATCAATGTTAAGATCGGCGATAAGGTATTCACAAAGAAGTTCGCTGGCGTAGAAGTCAAGGTTGATAAGGAAGAACTCCACATCATTGCACAGAGCGACATTCTCGCAATTCTCGAAGACTAATTCCGGAGGAAAATAACAAATGGTTAAAGAAATTATTTTTGGCGAAGAAGCTCGCCGCGCTCTCGAACGCGGTGTAAACAAGCTTGCAGATACAGTTAAGGTAACACTCGGTCCTAAGGGCAGAAACGTTGTTATCGACAAGAAGTACGGCACACCACTCATCACAAACGACGGTGTTACAATCGCTCGTGAAATCATCCTCGATGATATTTTTGAAAATCAGGGCGCACAGCTCGTTCGTGAAGTTGCTACAAAGACAAACGACGTAGCAGGTGACGGTACAACAACAGCTACACTCCTCGCACAGGCTCTCATCCGTGAAGGCCTCAAGAACCTCGCAGCAGGCGCAAACCCAGTTGTTCTCAGAAAGGGTATTGCAAAGGCAGTTGATGTAGCAGTTGCTGAAATCAAGAAGAATGCTCACAAGGTTAACGGCACACATGACATCGCTCGTGTTGCTGGCGTTTCCTCCGGTGATGAAAACATCGGTCATCTCATTGCTGAAGCAATGGAAAAGGTAACATCCGATGGCGTTATCACAGTTGAAGAATCCAAGACAGCTGAAACATATTCCGAAGTTGTTGAAGGTATGCAGTTTGACCGTGGTTATATCACACCATACATGGTAACAGATACAGATAAGATGGAAGCTGTTATCGACGATGCAGTTATCCTCATCACAGACAAGAAGATCTCCAACATTCAGGAAATCCTCCCACTTCTCGAAGAAGTTATGAACGCTGGCAGAAAGCTCTTCATCATCGCTGATGATCTCGAAGGCGAAGCTCTCTCCACACTTATCGTTAACAAGCTCCGCGGCACATTCGTTTGCGTAGCAGTCAAGGCTCCAGGTTTCGGCGAAAGACGTAAGGAAATGCTCAAGGATATCGCAGCTCTCACAGGTGGCGTTGTTATCACAGAAGAACTTGGTTACGATCTCAAGGATACAACAATGGAAATGCTCGGTATGGCATCCCAGATCAAGGTAACTAAGGAAAACACAATTATCGTTGGCGGCGCTGGCGCAGCTGAAGATATTCAGGACAGAATCAACCTCATCAAGTCCGAAATCGAAACAACAAACTCTGATTTCGATAAGGAAAAGCTCCAGGAACGCATGGCTAAGCTTTCCGGCGGTGTTGCTATCATCAAGGTAGGTGCTGCTACAGAAACAGAAATGAGAGAAAAGAAGCTCAGAATCGAAGACGCTCTCAACGCAACTAAGGCTGCTGTTGAAGAAGGTATCGTAGCAGGCGGCGGTACAGCTTATGTAAACGCTATCAGCGCAGTTTCCAAGCTCATCTCCAAGGTTGACGGCGACGAAAAGACAGGCGTTAAGATCGTTATGAAGGCTCTCGAAGAACCAGTTAAGCAGATCGCTGCTAACGCAGGTATCGATGGTTCTATCGTTATTGAAAAGATCAAGAACGCAAAGCGCGTTGGCTATGGCTTCGATGCATACAACGAAGTATATGTTGACATGGTTAAGGCTGGTATCGTAGACCCAACTAAGGTTACACGTTCTGCTCTCCAGAATGCAGCTTCCGTTGCAGCTATGGTTCTCACAACAGAAAGCATCATTGCAGAAAAGAAGGAGCCAGTTGCTCCAGCTCCAGCAATGGGCAATGACATGATGTACTAATAGACACCCATAAATAATAAAAGTCCGATGGAGAAATCCGTCGGACTTTTTGCATATAAAAAAGCCGCCCAATGAAGGACGGCTTTGATTTTTGATTAGTAAGGGATTCTGGAACCGAGAACCTTAAAGAATGGAGCTTCTGTCTGAAGCTGGAGAGCGAGAGAAATAGTAGCAGGGTCGAGAAGATTTGCTTCAAGGTCAACAGTTACAATGTTTGTGTTGTAAGATTCATCATAGCTGAGGCGAAGGAAAGATATGTTGATCTTCTTATCAGCAATAGCTGCAAGATATTTTGCAAGCTCACCTGCGCGGTTAGGGAAGTGGAATACAATAGTTGTGATGTTGTGCTGAACATCAAGAACGAGTTTTTTGGAAATGATAACAAGCATCTGGCCGGATTCGAGAGGAATCATAAGATTTACGAAAAGACCGAACTTGATAAGCTTGTCGTAAAGTTTTTCTGTATCATGGATATGCTTGATCTTGATGATTGCATATGTAGTTCTGTCTTCAACTACAGAGTTGAGGGCTTCGTCGTCAGACTGAACAGGGATAGGCGCATCAAGGAAAGGATACTTGGAAGTATCGAGAGCTGGGATAGCACTGCCGCAGGCAAAGTCACCGAGAGGAAGTTCTGCAAAAGAATCCTTGAGATAATCAAGACCTTCGCTGCCGTTTTTTTCTACACGAAGATTATACTGAATCTCACGGCTCATACGGAGAACAGTATTCCAGATAGTTGTAATACGTTCTGCGTTTTCTGCATCGAGACCAGCTGTTACATTGCTTATAATAAACTTTTCGCGATTAGGGTCATATACCGGGGAATTTTCTTCTGCCTTGACTTCCGCAACCTGATTGGAAACATCAAATCTCTTGACAAGAGCTGCCTTGAGATTTGCATCACATTCGTCAATAATTCTTCTTAAAACATCAAGTTTACTCATATAAACCTCCGTATTTATATTTGGGTAGGGTAATCTTTTTTATTTAACAATATTATAACACAGTTTGTTGAAAATGAAAAGAAAAATCGGTAAAATAAATAAAAAAATCGGTTAAATTGTTCTGCCTACAGCCTTTGCGACAGGAAGAAGCTCGTCCATAAGAGATGTGAAAGACTCAATTGTAAGTGTCTGCTCAGGGTCACAGGAAGATTCGCGAGGGTTGATGTGGGTTTCAATAATAAGACCGTCGGCGCCGGCAGCAACTGCAGCGAGTGCAAGAGGTTTGACAAGCCAGTAAATGCCGCTGGCATGGCTTGGGTCAACAACAACAGGAAGGTGAGTCAGGCGTTTGAGAACAGGAACTGCGGAAATATCAAGAGTATTACGGGTGAAGGTTTCGTAAGTTCTTATGCCGCGTTCACAGAGAATAACATTTTTGTTGCCTTCCTTCATAATATACTCTGCAGAAAGCAAAAATTCTTCAATAGTATTTGCAAAGCCGCGCTTGAGAAGAATTGGCTTGTTTGTCCTGCCGAGTTTTTTAAGAAGGTCGAAGTTCTGCATATTTCTTGCGCCGACCTGAATTATATCAATACGTTCGATGAAATAGTCGAGCTCATCAGCCGACATGATTTCGGAAATAACAGGCATATTGTGCTTGTTGCCTATATCGTGGAGAATATCAAGCCCTGATGTGCCCATACCCTGAAAACTGTATGGCGATGTCCTCGGCTTGAATGCGCCGCCTCTGAGCACAGACGCGCCAAGATCCTTGACTTTTGCCGCAATTTTATCTGTTGCGTCATAGCTGTCGATAACGCATGGACCAGCCATGATTGTAAGCTTATTTGAGCCTATATCAACGCCCTTTACAGAAATTACAGTGTTGTCATTTTCGTCCTTTCTGGAGTATATATAATTCTGATATTCAAAATTTTTCACAATAGTCCTCCTGAATATTTATACTATAATCATATAATTTATTTGCCATATTGTCAAGTTATTGTTTACAAAATAGACGCGATATGATATGATGAATATATAACCAAACAACATATATTATTATAGGAGTGATGTATTGTGATTTCATTGTATCAGTATATAGATACTCCGGCTCTTCTTATTGATAATGAAGTGCTTATGTCTAATATTAAGTATATGCAGGATTATGTCGATTCTCACGGCGTTAAATTGAGACCGCATACCAAAACTCATAAGATGTTTGAGCTTGCAAAAATGCAGCTTGAAGCAGGCGCAAAAGGTATAGCTGTTGCCAAAATCGGTGAAGCAGAGGTTTACGCCCAAAAGGGAATCGATGATATTTTCATAGCCAATGAAATTGTCGGCGAGGATAAGCTGAAAAGAATAGCTGAATTGAGCAAAAAGATAGAGATTTCTTTCGGTATAGACAGCGTATTCAATGTGAAGCAGGCTGAAAAAGTATTCGCCGAAGCAGACAGAATTGCCAATGTTCTTGTTGAAATTGAAGTAGGCGAAAATCGTTCAGGTATTATCGAAAAATCCGATTATCAAAGTCTCCTTGATGAGCTGAAAAAGTGTAAACACGTCAAGCTTAAGGGTGTGTTTTCTCATGACGGCAATTCATATCATGCAAAAGATGCCGAAGAATGTAAGCAGATTTTCATAGATTCTCAGAAAAGAACTCTTGAATTTGCACAGATGGCAAGGGATAACGGTTTTGAAATAGATACTGTAAGCATTGGCTCCACACCTCCGTTTATTCTTGGCTTTGATGTGATTGAAGGTGTGACGGAAGTGCGAATTGGAACATATATTCTTATGGATGCCTCACAGAGCAATGTAATCGGCACTTATGAAAGATGCGCAGCGACGATTCTCACAACTGTTATCAGCAAGCCGACAGATGAGCGCGTTATCACAGACGCAGGCGCAAAGTCGATGACTATGCAGGAGAGAAGTGATGGTATCTGCAAGACAAAAGGTAAAGGTATCATCAAGAATTCCGGAAATATTGCGGTTACAAGTGTATATGACGAGCATGGAATTATATACAGCAAAGAATTGCATAAAAATGTAAATATCGGAGATAAGATAGAGATTTTCCCAAATCATATCTGTCCGGTATGTAATTTATATGATAAAGCATATCTTGTTTCAAATGGAAAAATAATTAAGGAAGTAGAGGTAGATGCACGTGGCAAATCGAATTAAAGAAGAAAATGTAAAGTTTATTGATTTCAGAAGTGACACAGTAACACAGCCTACACCTGAAATGCGCGAGGCAATGGCAAATGCAATCGTAGGCGATGACGTATATCAGGATGACCCTACAGTAAATCTTCTCGAAGAAACAGCAGCTAAGATCCTCGGTAAGCCTGCGGCTATCTTTGTTTCTTCCGGCACAATGGGCAATCAGCTTGCAGTTATGGCGGCTACAAAGCGCGGCGATGAAATTATCGTTGGCGAAACATACCATCTCTTTGAAAGTGAAGTCGGTGGTGTTGCAGTTCTTTCAGGCGCACATACAAGAACACTTCCATATCCAAATGGTATTCCAGATGTAAAGATGATTGCTGATGCTATAAGAGGAGAAAATATCCATTACCCTGAAACAGCAATGATCTGCCTTGAAAATGCAATCGGCAACGGCAGAGTTGTTCCTGTGGAAACAATGAACGAAATCTATAAGCTTGCTAAAAAGAACAAGATCCATGTTCATGTTGACGGCGCAAGAGCATTTAATGCAGCCGTTGCTCTCGGTGTTGATGTAAAGGAAATTACAAAGAATTGCGATAGTATTATGTGCTGCCTTTCCAAGGGTCTCTGCGCTCCTATAGGCTCTATCGTAGCAGGTGAAAAGGACTTTATCGAAAAGGTAAGAAAGTACAGAAAGATGATCGGCGGCGGCACTCGCCAGGCTGGTATTATTGCAGCAGCAGGTCTTATTGCAATTACAGAAATGACAAAGCGTCTCGGCGTAGACCACGAAAACGCAAAGTATCTTGCCAGAAAGCTTGCTGAAATCGATTGCATCGAAATCGATCCGTCTGCAGTTGAAATCAATATGGTATTCTGCAAGATCAACAAGTCTGAAAAGCTTCTTAAGGAGCTTCCTGCTCTTATGTATAAGAAGGGTATCAAGATCAATGACGGCGGTTTCCACGGTCAGTTCCGTTTCCTTACATCGAATGATACATCCAAGGATGATATCGATGTATTTATCGCAACACTCATTGATATTTTAGCTGAAAATAAATAATCACACATTACTGCCTCCCACATAAAATGATAATGAAGCATAGCTTTAATTTTATTCGGGAGGTAGTTTTATGTCTAATAACAGAATGACACCCGGCCCTATAAATAATTGTCAGGGAATGGGAGCGGAAGCTGTATGTGTCAATACAAGAAAAGTATATGATTCATGTAAAGATAAAGAATGTCTGCAGGACCTGAGAGTTTATCTTACAAGAAGGTCTCAGCAGGTATTTGACGGTGCGCTTAGTGTAAAGCCGAAAAGCGCAGAGCTTCTGTGGGCTTATGTTGATGTAGAGTCGGTTCCGTTCAACAGCGGATTCTACACTGTAAATGTAAAGTACTTTTACAGAATTACAGCAGAGGCATCCTGCGGTGCGGGCAGAGCCAAAGAGATAAGCGGTATTGCAACATACGATAAGAGAACGATTTTGTTCGGCAGCGAAGGTAATGTACGTATTTTCAGCTCGCTCTATGAGCAGGGCTATGACAGGCAGATGACAGAAAAGACAAATCTTCCTGTTGCGGTAGTGGAGGTTGTTGACCCGGTTATTCTCGGCACGAAAATCGTCGATGAAGGCTGCTGCGGTGAATGTCTT
>SVKW01000054.1 GCA_015068285.1 Oscillospiraceae bacterium
GCAATCCGTAGGGACCGGCGTCCCCGACGGTCCGTCCCATTAAGTCAGTCTGAGACGCCGATTACATACACCTATGGTGATGCCATACGCAAGGCGATTACATACTGCTGCGCAGATATAAGGTGTGACTTCGTCACGGATTAAATAATGCGGGCGGGCGCGGAGACCCGCCCCTACAGGCTTGTGCCACTGGTGCGGAAAGATTCTTCGTCTTTGCCTCAGAATGACAGGAAATTTTTAGCCTTCCCCTCGATTCACACCCCAAACAGCAGGCTGTTCGGGGATCCCATTTTGGAGGTGGCTTGCGTCAGCAAGACGGAGGGAGAGAATTTTATCCAATCCGCCGGAGGCACCACAACTGTCAACTGTCCACTGTCAATTTTCAACTGCTGATATCGGTGTGGAGATTCTTCACATTCGTTCAGAATGACATTGTAGAGGCGAGCATTGCTCGTCTGCATAAAAAAGCTCCCCCTTTCGGAGGAGCTTTTGCATTATTCGCTTTACTTTTCTACGATATATGCGTTATAGAAGTCGTGCTTTGCATTCTTGGAGATTGTGTAGCCTTCCATATTTGCGTTCATAGCGTAGTATTTCTGTTCGGAATAGAGAGGAATGATAGGAGCATCCTGCATAATGAGTTCCTGCATCTTCTGATAGATTGGTTCTCTGTCTTCCCATTCCATTGTTACTCGCGCTTCGTCAATAAGCTTGTCAACTTCAGGATTTGAATAGTAGCTTCTGTTGCCCGATGCTGCAGAAGAAGAACCATGGTATACATTTGAGAATGTGGAGTCAGGGTTACCTGCTGCGCCGTAGGAAAGAGTATACATATCGTGTTCGCCGAGGTTGAGGTATTCAAGCATTGCGCCGAATTCTGTAAGCTCAACATTGAGTTCAACGCCGATCTTTGCAAAGTCGGACTGAACGAGCTGACCGATCTTATTATTGGCATCGCCGTATACCATAATGCTTGCTGTGAAGCCGTCAGGATAGCCTGCTTCTGCAAGGAGGGTTTTTGCTTTTTCGACATCGTATGGATAATAGTCGATTTCGTTATTTGCACCAGGCATATCAGGAGCAAGAACTGTGCTGATAACCTGACCCTTGCCTTCGAGAACTACATCAACGATAGTCTGTCTGTCAACTGCGTAGTTGAGAGCCTGACGAACCTTTACATTGTCAAACGGAGCCTTCTTACAGTTGAAGCCAATGTACTGAGCCGACTGGGAAAGATATGTTTCTGTCTTGAGAGAATCATCTTCCATAATACGCGCAACATCGACAGCCGGTGTTGCCTGCAGGAAGTCTACGTCGCCTGCCTGAAGGGCGATTGTTCTGGAGGAATCCTCAGGAATAACTCTGATTGTGATGGAAGTTGCCTTTGGTGTGCCTCTCCAGTAATCGTCGTTACGAACTACTGTGACATGGTCGTTGGCTGCCCATTCCTTGAACTTCATAGGACCTGTGCCGATTGGGTTTTCGTTATACTTATCGCCTGCTTCTGTGATTGCCTTTTCGCTGACGATAGAACCGTAAGTACCTGCAAGGTTAAACATAAGTGGAGCGTAAGGCTCACTTGTCTTTACAGATACTGTGTAATCATCGATAACAGTAACCTCTGTAATTTTATCAAAGTAGGACTTTACGCTTGGGGAAGCGACCATACGGTCGATGGAGAACTTTACGTCAGATGCCTTGAGTTCATCACCGTTATGGAACTTGACACCCTTGCGGATGTAGAAGATAATTTCTGTGTCCGACTTGAATTCCCAGCTTTCAGCAAGGGCAGGAGCTACTTCGAGGTCTGCTGTCTGCTTCATAAGAGGATCATAAATCTGGTTGAATACACGAGCCGAATAGCCGTCGTTTGCTGCGTGTGGGTCAAGTGTCTTAATGTCTGTAGTGTCTGCGATAATGATGTCTGTGCGGATTTTTTCAGGTGCTGCAGTTGTGGCTTCTGTTGGCTTGCCGGCTTCAGTTGCTGGTGCGGCAGTTGTTGTCACAGGCTCTTCTTTTGTACAGCCTGCAAACATTGAAAACAGCATCACCATAGCCAGCGTGAGACTTAATAACTTTTTCATAAAATATCCTCCTTTTATTGTAGTATGTTACAATTATACACCTTGCAAGCTTAAATGAAAATAATCTTTCGGGACTTTCTCCCTATTTCATATTTTTTCAGTGCGAGTTTTGTAGGACAGTAATAAATATAAGTGATGTTTGTCTTGTTATGCAATGGGCGGGCATGGAGACCCGCCCCTACAATGTTTTTTCGTGGCCGATTTGTAGGGGCGAGCATTGCTCGTCCGCATAAGAAAAAGCTCCCCGAAAGCGGAGAGCTTTAATGTTACATTCACTACCCCTCCGTCACACATTCGTGTGCCACCTCCCCTGACAAGGGGAGGTGTGGGATAGAAAAGCGGAGAGCTTTTATTATTTATTTTGGTTCTTCGAGAACGTAAGCATTGCTTAAATCGTGTCTGCCATTTTTATAAATCTTATAGCCTTCAAAGAACTTTGTCATGCCGTAGTATTTTTCCTGCGTATAAAGGGGAATTACAGGGGCATCTGCCATAATTATGCGCTGAGCTTCCTTGTAAATCTCGCTTCTGGCATCGTCATCATACTCTGCTCTTGCCGCTTCGAGAAGCTTGTCCACCTCGGCATTTTTATAGCGGCTCTTGTTGCCCGCGCCAGGTGTTACACTGCTGTGGAACAGATTGTAAAGTGTCGCATCTGTATTGCCAGGAACGCCGTGGGAAAGGATTACCATGTCTGCCTTGCCGTTATTTGCCTGGTCTAAAATAGTCGCCTTTTCGATGAGATTTACCTCCAGCTCGACGCCGATAGCGCCGAAGTCAGACTGCAATACCGTCGCCGCCTTGTTATGGCTGTCGCCGTGGACATACATATTTGCCTTGAAGCCGTCAGGATAGCCGGCCTCGGCAAGAAGAGCCTTCGCCTTTTCGATGTCATAAGGATATGGCACAAAATCATTTACCGCATCCTTGTTGTCGGACGGAAGCATTGTATGTGCAACCGTGCCGTTTTCTTCGAGGACGACAGTTCTGATAGACTCCTTGTCAGCCGCGTGGGACAAAGCCTGACGCACCTTGAGGTTGTCAAACGGCTCCTTTTCGGTGTTTATCGAAACATAGACAACGTCTGTCATAAGCTCACTTTCTGTCTTGAGCTTCTTGTTGGCAAGGACAGCGTCAACGTCTGTCGGCTGAACCATATAGGAAAAGTCGATGTGCCCTGCCTTGAGCTGGACATTGCGCATTGTGCCCTCAGGGATGATTTTGATGGAAATTGTGGTTGTGAGAGGCTTGCCGCCGTGGTATTCCTCAAAAGCTTCGAGAACGATATAGTCATTCTGCATCCATTCTTTCAGCTTCATAGCGCCTGTGCCCACAGGGTTTACGCCAAACTCATCGCCGTATTCGCTTACAGCCTTTTCGCTGACGACTGACGCCGAAACGCCCGAAAGGACATCCATGATTTCGGCGTAAGGCTGATTGAGCTTTACTGAAACTGTGTAATCATCGACAGCTTCGACAGAGTCGATAGCGTGGAAAGAGCCCATTACGATAGGCTGAGCCATTGCTCGCTCGAGGGAGAATTTGACATCGCTCGCCTTCATTTCCTCGCCGTTATGGAACTTTATGCCCTTTTTAAGGTGGAAAATGATTTCGGTGTCGCTTTTATTTTCCCATGTTTCGGCAAGGGACGGGACGATTTCAAGATTTTCGTCCTGCTTTACCAGCGATTCATAGATGTGAGCGGCGGCGCGGATGGAGATTTCGTCGTTGATGACGTGAGGGTCAAGGCTGACTGCGTCCCATTCTTCACCGACTGTGATGTCGGTGCGCTTGACCATATCTGCAGGGTCGACAGTGCCCTGTGTGGCGCAGCCGGAAAGTAAGCTGAGGCTCATAACGAGAGCCAGAATTAAACTGATATACTTTTTCATGATTTCTCCTGATGTGTGATAGGTTAATTATACTATATCGCAGGAAAAAATGCAATGAAAAAAGCTGGGCAGAATTGTGTACAGTTTTTGAATAATTATGAAAATGAACAGTTGAGAATTGAAAGTTGTGGTACCTGCGGCGCATTGGATAGGTTCACTCCCTCAGTCAGCCTTACGGCTGCCAGCTCCCTCGTCTGAGGGAGCCAAGGGGAAGCTTGTGCGTAGGGGAGGTGCCTCCGTGCCCGCCCGCATTATTTAATCCGCCCATGACACATCACTTCTTCACTTTTCACTCTTACTTATTACTTTATCATACGGAATGTCGAGGACGCCATTCCCTACGGATTGTGCATACCACAAGAAGCGGGAGGGCACAGAGACCCTCCCCTACGGATTTACTGTAAAGAAACATTTGTAGGGGACGGCATTTATGACGTCCCGCATAAAAAAGAGATGCCCGAAGGCATCCCTTTTTTATATAACTCAATTCGATTAGTCCTTGAGCTTTCTGATGTTCATAACTGCGATAGCGCCGACAACGATGAAGCCGATGATAACAGCGATCTGACCTGCAGGTGTAGGGCCGTTTGCGGAAGAAGCAAGACCAAAGTTATGGCAGAATGCAGCGCCGACAAAGAGGCCGAGGATTGTAACAGAAGCATCGGAGGAACCTGTGCCGGAGAGAACGAGCTGACGGATTGGGCAGCCGCCTGCGAGAGCGGAAGCGAAACCAACGAGAGCAAGACCGAGGAAGTTCCAGAGCCAGTCTGTATGAGCAACAGGCTGACCTTCAAAGCCGAGGTTGAACTTGCCAACTACGAGCATACCGATGAGAGCTGCGATAAATACGCCTGCTGTACCTACGAAGAGGTGAGCATTCTTATAGAGGAAGAGGTCACGGAAGCCGCCGACCATGCAGATACGGCTGCGGTTACCCATAGCACCAACAACAAGACCTGCTATGAGAGCGATCCAGATTGGAGCGTGGAGGGAGCCAGGGCCTTCTGCAGAGAAGAAGATGAATGCAGGAGCAGCGATGAGGAGGATGAGGTTCATAACGTTGATAGCAGGCATCATCATACCTTCAAGCTTGCCCTGTGCAGGCATCTTGCCTGTGGAGAGGGAGAAGCCCTTGTTGATGAAGTAAACGCCTACGAGTACGCCGACGATAAAGCCAACGATACCTGCGATAGCGTTAAGGTCACCACCAGCGAGACGGAGAACCATACGGAGTGGGCAGCCGAGGAACATGAGAGCGCCGACCATTACGAAGAAGCCGAGAATGAATCTTGTAACAGGAGCGGAGCCACCCTGTGGCTTATAGTCCTTCATAACGAGGGACATAATGAATGAACCAAGTACAAGACCGATGATTTCCGGTCTGATGTACTGAACAACAGCAGCACGGTGCATACCGAGAGCACCGGCTGTGTCACGGATGAAGCAGGCAATACAGAAGCCCATGTTGCCTGGGTTACCCATCATAACGAGGATAACTGCGAAGATACCGATTACGAGACCTGTTGCGAGAACGAGGAGTTTTTGTTTCTTTTCAGCGTTCATACTTTTATCTCCTTTTGTATTGTACCCATTTATTCCATGGGTACTTGTTTTGTTGCTCCTTACGGAGTCTTTTTATTTTCTTTTTCCATATAAAAGGCAGAAATCTATTGATTTTATCAATAAATCACTTTTGCCATCTTTTTGCCTTGTTTTTTCCCGACATAAATTATATAATTATATGTAGAGGAATGAAAGTAATGTGTGCTTCGCACTGATTTAATAAATTCACTCCCTCAGTCACACTTCGTGTGCCAGCTCCCTCGTCTGATGGAGCCAGGTTTTAGAATGTGCTGACACCTTGCCTCCCTCTGACGAGGGGGGTGCCCGAAGGGCGGGGGGAGAGAAACCGCCTTCATCATCCTTCAATAATACAGTCGTAAAAAAATACCAAGCGAGGTTTTTTATATGAAAAAAGTTTATTTCGACAACGGCAGCACTTCGTTTCCAAAGGCACCGGGAGTCGCTGAATGTATCGCCGATATCCTTACACACGGCAGCTACAACATCAACCGCGGCGGCTACAACTCTGCTTACAGCCTTTCTGACAACGTCTATCTCACAAGAGAAGCTCTCTGCAAGATGATGAACGGTCCTAAGGCTCGCAACGTCGTGTTCACCAACAACATCACATCCTCTCTCAACATGATTCTCAAGGGTTTTTTGAAGCCTGGCGACCATGTTGTAACATCATCTATGGAGCATAACGCTGTTATGCGTCCTATCGTTCAGCTTGAGCAGATGGGCGTAAAGTATTCTGTTGCTCAGGGCGACGAAGAAGGTTTCGTTTCGGCAGAAGCTGTGCGTAACGCTATCACAGACGAGACAAAGGCTGTTGTGATGCTTCACGCTTCCAACGTCTGCGGCACAGTAAACGATCTTGAAGCCATCGGCGCAGTTTGTAAGGAAAAGGGCGTATTTTTCATTTGTGACTGTGCTCAGTCTGCAGGCGTCATCCCTATCGACATGGTAAAGATGAACATTTCCTGCCTCTGCTTCACAGGTCATAAGAGCCTTTTAGGCCCTCAGGGTACTGGCGGATTCATTATCACACCGGAATTCGAAAAGCATGTATCTCCACTCATTGCAGGCGGCACAGGCAGCGTTTCCGACAGCCTTGAAATGCCTACATCCATGCCTGATAAGTTTGAATCAGGTACAATGAACCTTCCTGGCATCGTTGGTCTCGGCACAGCTCTTGAGTTTATCAATGAAGTTGGCATCGAGAACATCCACAAGAAGGAAATGGAGATTACAAAGTACTTTATCGAATGTGCAAAATCCCTTCCAGATGTAAGAATTGTGGGTAAAAAAGAAGACACCATCATGCGTACTGCCGTAGTTTCCCTTGATTTTGAGAAACATGACAACGCCGAGGTGTCGTATAAACTTGATGATGAATACGGTATCATGACACGCTGTGGTATGCATTGCGCTCCAATGGCTCATAAGACCTTGAAGACATTCCCACAGGGTACTGTCCGATTCAGCTTCGGATATTTCAGTGATATAAATGATGTGGACTATTGCATGGATGCGATAAAGAATATTATCAGGTAAAGTTTATTTTTGAGAGGGAGCTGTTGAGGCTCCCTCTTTTTTGTGTTTGATACATTTCGGGAGGGCGCAGAGACCCCCCCCTACAAACTATTCCTTTTGGGATAATCCTGTAGGGGCGGTGGTTCCATCCCCGCCCGCTTATTTAATGTGACAAATGCCACATTGTATAAACCATTTAATAAACAATAAGTGATTTTTCTTTTTTCGCCGTAAGCTGACCAATTATTCTGGCGTAAGGGGTAACTTCTTCGAGCTTTTTGAGAAGCTCCTTTGCTCTTTCTTCCGGAAGAGCAATAAGAAGACCGCCCGACGTCTGTGGGTCTACCATAATGTCCATCATGTGCTCCGGAATATTTCCCTTATTACAAATATGGCTCTTTAAATACTCAAAATTGGCGTAAGCGCCGGCAGGAACAATACCGTCCTTTGCCAGGTCTATAGCTGCGTCCAGAATTGGAAGTGAGGTGCTGTGCAGCTCCATAGTAAGACCTGATCCGTTTGCCATCTCATAGCCATGGCCCAGAAGACCAAAGCCGGTTACATCGGTGCAAGCATGAGGTGCATAAGGCATCATGAGTTCCTGGGCTTTTTTATTGAGAGTGCTCATCATCTGGCACATAAGTTTATAGTTTACTTCATCCAAAGCGTCTGCCATGGATGCTCCTGCAAGTATTCCTATACCCAATGGCTTGGTAAGGATAAGCACGTCGCCCTCTTTTGCAGAGGAGTTTTTAAGAACCTTGTCAGGGTGGATAAATCCGGTGACGCAAAGGCCGTATTTCGGTTCGGCATCTTCAATAGTATGTCCGCCCGCAATAATTGCCCCTGATTCACGCACTTTATCGTATCCGCCTTGCAGTATTCCCTCAACCTGCTTCATCGACATACAAGAGCTGATTGAAACGAGATTCATACAAGTTACCGGCGTGCCGCCCATGGCGTAAACGTCACTGAGTGAGTTTGCTGCGGCGATCTGGCCGAATGTATATGGATCATCGACGATAGGTGGGAAGAAATCGACCGTCTGTATCATCGCTGTTTCATCATTTATCTTATAGACAGCAGCGTCATCGCTGGTCTCAAAACCTACAATAAGGTTTGGGTCGAAGAACTTTGGCAGTTTTGAGAGTACTTCATCTAAGACACCCGGTCCGAGTTTGGCTCCTCACCCGCCGCTCTTTGCCATCTGAGTCAGTCTTTTGCTTTCTGGCATAGATATTCTTCCTCCTTTCGTTTTTATCCGTGTTATTATAACATACATTATTTTTATTTTCAATACTTTATTGATTTTTTCTATAGTATATATGGATTTTATTTATATTTCAAATAAAGCATATATTTTCCGACTGCCCTGCCCCCTGTTGATTTTGTGCCGCAGATTTGGTATAATTGTGATATATGTCATTCCGAGCTTTTACCCCAACAGCACAAACCCTGTAGGGGCGGGTTTCCATGCCCGCCCGCAGATAATGTAATAGGTAAAAGTGAAGAAATACGGTGTGATAAATAACATTTGATAGGTTTTACCTCTCCGTCACGCTATCGCGTGCCACCTCTCCTATAATAGGAGCGGCAAGGAAACTTCCTGTCATTCTGAGCGAATGCGAAGAATCTTTCCACCCCATTGGCACAATCCCGTAGGGGACGGTAAAGCCTCCCTTGCCTAAAGGGAGGCAAGAAAAATTTTAAGCCTCCACTTGTTAAGGGGAGGTGCCCCAACGGGGCGGAGGGGTGTAGGGCGTAGCCCGTCTATTTAATTAAGGTGCCTGCGCCGCAGTTGAAAAGGAGAACAACCCCTCCGACTTCGCTACGCTCAGCCACCTCCCCTTGCACAGGGGAGGCTTAAAACTTCCTGTCATTCTGAGCGAATGCGAAGAATCTTTCCACCCCATTAGCACAATCCCGTAGGGGCGAGCATTGCTCGTCCGTGTGATAATGTATGGGCGACCATTGGTCGTCAGCTTACTCGATAGCACCGCAGACACAATAACTCTCAACTAAATAAAAAGGAAACACAACTATGAAAATTATCGGTATAGATTTAGGTGACCACAGAACAGGCGTGGCATACTCCGACATTCTGGGCATGATGAGCACACGCGCCGAAACAATTACAGAATACAACCGCGAAAAGCTGCTCAATAAAATCCTTGAAATCATAAAGCTTGAAAAGCCTGAGCGAATCGTTCTCGGTCTGCCTGTCAACATGAACGGCACAGAGGGCGAAAGGGCTGAAATGAGCCGCGCTTTTGCTGAAAAGCTCAAAGAACACGTGGACATTCCTGTGGTTTTCTGGGATGAACGGGGCACTTCCAAGATTGCCAACCGCATCCTCTCTGACAACGGCAAGAAGAAGGGCAAGCAGAGAGCGAGAGTCGACGCTGTTGCGGCTACAGTAATTCTCCAGAGCTACCTCGACTACCTTGCAATGGGAGGAAAGTAGATGCATTTTTTATGCATCAGTTAAATCCACCTACTGTGGGCTAAGGTGTGATTTATCACATTGAATAGAATAAACCCTCTCCGTCAGTCCTTTGGACTGCCACCTCTCCCTTTGATAAAGGGCGAGGCAAGAAAAATTTTAAGCCTCCACTTGTTAAGGGGAGGTGCCCCAAAGGGGCGGAGGGGTGTAGGGCGTAGCCCGTCTATTTAATCGAAGTGCCTGCGATTGCATTAAATAGTTTTTTACCTCTCCGTCACGCTATCGCGTGCCACCTCTCCCTTTGATAAAGGGCGAGGCAAGAAAAATTTTAAGCCTCCACTTGTTAAGGGGAGGTGCCCCAAAGGGGCGGAGGGGTGTAGGGCGTAGCCCGTCTATTTAATTAAAGTGCCTGCGGCGCATTGAATAGGTAACGCCTACGGCTACACCTCATCCGTCACGGCGTTGCCGTGCCACCTTCCCCTCAAGGGGAAGGCTTTAGACTTTCATGTATGGCGGTACTTTCACAAAAACAACAAAGCCACTCTGAAAAGAGTGGCTTTTATTTATTGCGCTTTTCGTGAGAAAAGCAAAAGAAAGTGAGATGTCTATTTTACCATGTGGCAGGCTACATAATGACCTGTTTCAACCTCACGAAGCTCTGGGCGCTCCTTATCGCAGATATCTGTTGCAAACTTACATCTGCCCTTGAAACGGCAGCCTGCAGGAGGGTCGATAGGGCTTGGAAGCTCGCCTATGAGCTTGATTCTCTCCTTCTTTTCCTCGACCTCAGGGTCAGGGATCGGAATAGCAGAGAGAAGCGCCTGTGTATATGGGTGAAGCGGATTTCTGTAAAGAGAATTGGAGTCTGTGATTTCGGCAACTGTACCGAGATACATAACTGCAACTCTGTCGGAAATATGCTTTACCATCGAAAGGTCGTGGGCGATGAACATATATGTCAGCCCCTTTTCCTTCTGAAGTCTGATGAGCAGGTTTACAATCTGTGCCTGAATGGAAACGTCGAGAGCGGAGATCGGCTCGTCGCAGACGATGAACTCAGGCTCGACAGCGAGAGCTCTTGCAATACCGATACGCTGGCGCTGACCGCCGGAAAATTCGTGGACATAGCGTGTTGCGTGTTCAGCATTGAGACCGACAGTTGTGAGAAGTTCCTGAACCTTTGCTTTCTCCTGCTCCTTTGTAGCGCACATCTTATGAGCACGGAGACCTTCTGCGATGATGTCATGTACTCTCATCTTAGGGTCAAGAGAGGAATATGGGTCCTGGAAAATTATCTGGACTTCCTTTGTGAAAGCCTTCTTGTCAGCACCCTTTAAGGAATGAACGTCCTTGCCCTTATAGAGCACCTGTCCCTCTGTCTTATCGAGAATACCGATACATGTACGGCCTGTTGTTGTCTTGCCGCAGCCCGATTCACCAACAACGCCGAGAGTTTCGCCCTTATTGATAAAGAAGGAAACATCGTCGACAGCCTTGAGTGTGCCCTTGCCCGACTTGAAGTATTTTTTGAGGTTCTTTACCTCTAAAATCTTTTCGCTCATGATTATGCCTCCTTATTTCCCTGTGCAAACTCATGATAGAGCCAGCATCGGCATGTGTGACCGTCTTCGAATTCATATTCAGGCGGCTCCTGTGTCTGGCAGATGTTCATGCACTCCTTGCAGCGTGTGCTGAACGGACAGCCGACAGGCGGAGCGATGAGGTTTGGCGGTGTGCCTTCGATGGACTCAAGCTCCTGATTTTCGTCTGCATCAAGACGAGGAACAGCGCGGAGGAGAGCCTGTGTATAAGGGTGCTTTGAGCGATAGAAAATATCTGTGTTGCTGCCCTTTTCAACCACCTTGCCCGAATACATTACAACGATCTTCTTTGCAACGTCAGCGACGATGCCAAGGTCGTGTGTGATGAGGATAACAGCCATATTGAGCTGCTGCTGGAGGTCTTTGAGCAGGTCGATGATATCAGCCTGAATTGTAACGTCGAGAGCTGTTGTAGGCTCGTCGGCGATAAGAAGCTTTGGCTGGCAGGCGAGAGCGATAGCAATCATAACTCTCTGGCGCATACCGCCGGAGAATTCGTGAGGATACTGCTTTACACGCTTCGCAGGGTTAGGGATACCGACAAGTGTGAGCAGTCTTTCTGCTTCCTTGTAAGCATCAGCCTTGCTGACCTTTGTATGAAGCATTACCTTTTCGGCAATCTGACGGCCGACTGTGAGAGTTGGGTTGAGAGCGGCAAGAGCATCCTGGAATACGATGGAGCAGCTTGCGCCGCGGTACTGCGCCCATTCCTTTTCGTTCATTGCGAGGATATTTGTGCCTTCAAAGAGGATTTCACTGCCTGCCTTGATTTCACCCGGAGGTGTCTGGATAAGACCCATAATTGTCTTTGCTGTGACAGACTTGCCGCAGCCCGATTCACCAACGATGGCGACAGCTTCACCGACGCCTACATCGAAGGAAACACCGCGCACCGACTGAACTTCGCCGGCATAGCTGTGGAACGATACTTTAAGATCTTTGACTTGTAAAAGTTTTTCCATGTTTAACTCCTGTTTGTAACCGCTGATTAAATCAGAGTGCATTCAGCGGTGAGATATTTTTTTGCCAGAATGGATAAAAGCCGCAGGCAATACTTTGTGTATTAACGAGGATTTTTCTCCATTATTGGCGGAAAAAGAGCCGCCGATGAATGTGCTATTGATTTAATCGGTGGTTACTTATGCAAACGAGGGTCGAGAGCGTGCTGGAGCACGTCGCCCAGAATGTTGAGGCAGAGAACTGTGAGAAGAATAAATGCGCCCGGGATGAGTGCAAGAAGTGGGTCATAGAGGATATACTGCTGAGCATTCTGCAGCATGGAGCCCCACGATGACTTAGGAAGCGCAACACCGTAGCCGAGGAATGACAAAGCAGATTCATCAAGAATAGCGCCTGCTACAGAGAGAGAAGCCGCAACGATGATCTGTGTTGCCATATTAGGCACGATGTGACGCATGATAATTTTAGCATGGCTTACGCCGAGAACTTTCGCCGCCACGACGAAGTCACGCTCCTTGAGTGTAAGAGTCTGTGCTCTTACAATTCGTGCAACGCCTGTCCATGAGAACAGAGCAAGCATGATGATGAGTGTCACCATATTGCTTGGCACGAAGGAGAAGAATACGATAATCATAAGAAGGCTTGGTACCGACTGGAAAATATCGACGACACGCATGAGAATTGCGTCGACCTTGCCGCCT
>SVKW01000055.1 GCA_015068285.1 Oscillospiraceae bacterium
CGGCAAGAAGGTCACATTTGACGATGTAGCCGGTGCCGATGAGGAAAAGGAAGAGCTCAAGGAAGTTGTTGAGTTCCTCAAGAACCCACAGCGTTTCTCGGCTATGGGCGCAAGAATTCCAAAGGGCGTGCTCCTTGTAGGCCCTCCGGGTACAGGTAAAACTCTCCTCGCAAGAGCTGTTGCAGGCGAAGCAGGAGTTCCATTCTATACAATCTCAGGTTCTGATTTTGTTGAGCTTTATGTCGGTGTCGGTGCAAGCCGTGTAAGAGACCTCTTTGAAAATGCAAAGAAGAACGCTCCGGCTATCGTGTTCATCGACGAAATCGACGCAGTAGGCCGTCAGCGCGGCGCAGGTCTTGGCGGCGGTCACGACGAAAGAGAACAGACACTCAACCAGCTTCTCGTTGAAATGGACGGTTTCAGCAATAATACAGGCGTTATCGTTGTTGCAGCTACAAACCGTGCGGATATCCTCGACAGAGCGCTTCTCCGTCCGGGCAGATTTGACCGTCAGGTATACGTAGGCGTTCCTGATATCAAGGGCCGTCTTGAAATACTTAAAGTCCATTCACGAAAGAAGCCTATCGCAGACGATGTTGCTCTCGAATCTATCGCAAAGACAACAGCAGGCTTTACAGGTGCGGACCTTGAAAACCTTCTCAACGAAGCTGCCATCATAACAGCCAAGAAGGGCAATAAGGTAATCACAGGTGTCGAGCTTGATGAAGCATTCCTCAAGGTCATTATGGGCAACGAAAAGAAGAACCGCGTAATGGGTGAAAAGGAAAGAAAGCTTACAGCGTATCACGAAGCAGGCCATGCCATTGCGACAAGGTATCTCCCTTCACAGGACCCTGTTCATCAGGTTTCCATCGTGCCAAGAGGCAGAGCAGGCGGCTTCACACTCTCTCGTCCTACAGAGGATAAGTTCTATACAACAAAGAACGATATGCGTGATGAAATCGTAACACTGCTCGGCGGCCGCGTTGCTGAAAAGCTCATTATGGGCGATATTTCCACAGGCGCATCCAATGACCTTGAAAGAGCAACACAGATTGCACGCTCCATGGTCACAAAGTATGGTATGAGCGAAAAGGTTGGTAATATGGTTGTCGGCTCTGCTCACGATGAAGTATTCCTCGGCAGAGACTTTACAACAAGCAAGAATCTTTCCGAACAGATGGCATCTCTCGTTGACAGCGAAATCAAGATCATTCTTGACGATGCATTTGCAAGATGCGAAAGTATTCTTACAGAAAAGATGGACGCTCTTGTCCGTGTTGCAGAAAGACTTCTCCAGAAAGAAGTTATCGATGCAGAAGAAATGGAAGCTCTTTATATGGGTGTTGAACTCGAAAAGAAAGAAGCTCCTTCGGAAACACAGCCGGAAGCTCCTGAAATCGGTGAAACAGCAGAATAATCAATTTACGGCATCCGAAAGGGTGCCGTTTTTACTTGCAAAAATGCACAAATGATTTTGTGGAAAATACATAAATATTTCGTTATAACTTGACTATTTTTAATATGTATAGTATTATAATACTACTAAAACTTATTATGGAGGAACCCAAAATGATTTTGATTAAAAATGGTCTTGTTAAGACAATGGTAGGCGAAGATATCGAAAACGGCCAGATTCTTATCGATGGTAAGAAGATCGTTGCTGTTGGCAAGGAAGTTAATGCTCCTGCAGATGTTGAAGTTATCGACGCAGCCGGCTGCATCGTAACACCAGGTCTCATCGATGGTCACTGCCACGTTGGTATGATGGAAGAAGGTATCGGTTTCGAAGGTAACGACGTTAACGAAATCACAGATCCTATCACAGCTCAGCTCCGTGCTATCGACGCTATCAACCCAATGGACGAATCTTTCGCAAACGCAGTTGCAGCAGGTGTTACAACATCTGTAACAGGCCCTGGCTCCGCAAACGTAGTTGGCGGTACATTCCTTGCTATGAAGAACGTTGGTAAGCGTATATTCGATATGATCATCAAGAACCCAGTTGCTATGAAATGCGCATTCGGCGAAAATCCAAAGCGCTGCTACAACGGCAAGGGCAAGTCCCCAACAACACGTATGGCTACTGCTGCTATCCTCAGAGCATTCCTCGCAAAGTCTCAGAGATATATGGAAGAACTGGAAGAAGCTGAAAAGAACGGCACAAAGAAGCCAGCATTTGATCCACAGCTCGAAGCTATGCTTCCGGTTATGAGAAAGGAAATCCCTCTCAAGGCTCACGCACACCGTGCTGATGACATCTTCACATCTATCAGAATCGCTAAGGAATTCGGCCTTAAGATCACTCTTGACCACTGCACAGAAGGTCACCTCATCGTTGACGAACTCGTTGCTGAAGGTCTCCCAGCTCTCGTAGGTCCATCTTTCGGCTCCAAGAGCAAGTACGAACTTCGTGAAAAGTCCTTCAAGACACCTGGTATCCTCAACAAGGCTGGTATGCTCATCTGCATCATCACAGACGCTAACGTAATCCCACTTGAGCACCTCCCAATGTGCGCAGGTATGGCTGTTAAGGCTGGTATGGATGAACAGGAAGCTTGGAAGGCTATCACAATCAACCCAGCTAAGATCATCGGCATCGATGATACAGTAGGCTCTCTCGAAGTTGGCAAGGACGCTGACATCGCTATCTACTGCGGCAACCCACTTACAGATATCGACTACCAGACAAAGTACACACTTATCGACGGTAAGGTTGTTTACAAGGCATAATTAAAGCTTACATAAGCAAAAGCCTCCTTTAACAGGGGGCTTTTGTTGTATAGAAAAATATTTTTGAAAATTTTGTAATATATCTCCCTGTATTTCGTCTTTATAGGTGAAAGGAGGAAAAATATGAATGATAATATGATAATCGATTTATATTTTGCCCGTGACAACAGTGCAATTTCAGAAACCGATGAAAAATATGGTTCATATCTGCGTAAAATAGCGGCAAATATCCTTGCAAACCGTGAAGACGAGGAAGAATGTATAAATGATACTTATCTGAAAATATGGAATACCGTTCCGCCTTTAAAACCGCTCAGCCTGCAGGCTTATGCATCAAGAATAATCCGCAACATTGCCTTTGACAAATACCGCAGAATAACGGCAGAGAAACGTGGCGGAAGTGATGTGCCGCTTATTCTTGATGAGCTTGGCGATATAGTTTCGGGCAAAGACACTCCCGAAGCGGAAATAGACAGAAAAGAGCTGGTCAGAGCGATTGCCGATTTCCTTGACACATTAAAAATCGAGAAGAAGGCATATTTTATCTGCCGTTACTGGCATGCAATGAGCATGAAAGATATAGCTGAAAAATATGGAAAGAGCGAAAATCATATTGCGGTCAGCCTGAGCAGAACGAGGAATAAATTAAAGGATCATCTTACAGAAAGGGGATTTTCGATATGAAAAAAGAAGATTTATTTGAGGCTATCGGCGAACTCGACAGCAATATCCCACAGGTTAAAAAATCAATGCCTGCGTGGCTGAAAATCACAGCCGCAGCCGCTTGCTTTGCGTTTGTAATTGCAGGAATAAGAATTGCCGATTCGTTCAATACAGTCGGCAGACCGACAACAATAGCTACGAATGCAATGATAACGATGGAAAGCAAAGAAGAGAAAGGGACTGTGAATGACTTGACTGCAGGTGCCAAAGAGGATAAAATCATCTATGAAGGCGCGCTTGTAGGCACAGAAACAACGCAGACGACAACAGAAGCCGAAACAAGCGATGTTTTCCATCCATGGCCTGATGCGGAAAGTGCGTTGAAGAATAATTTCGACGTTTACGGAGGCTGCTATCTTGACGAAAAGCAGGAGCTTGTTGTTCTGCTTACAGAGGATACTCCTGAAAACCGTGAAAAGGTCTGTGCAGATATGAATGTCAATGCAGAGCTTGCGAAATTCAGAGAAGTTAAATATTCAAAGGCTTATCTTGATGCTATTCACGATAAAATCACAGATGTTATGATGAATCGCCAGTTTGAAACGATAGTTACATCGGGCGTTATGGAAATGGAAAATTATGTAGAAGTTACATTGACGGAGGAAGATAAGGAAGCAATAGACTTCCTCAAAAGGCTTGATGATACAGGCGCTATAAATATCGTATATGGCTCAGTTTCCACAACTGCCGAACTCATCGCAAAAAAGTAAAAATAAAACCTGAGAGCGTTAAAACTCTCAGGTTATTTTTATATCTTTTTAAGCTTTTTCTCAACAAAATCAATGGTTCTCTCGGCAAAGAATACCATGACAAATGCCAGCCCAATTCCACCTAAAATATCGGTAGGATAATGGACAAACAGGTACATTCTGGAAAAGCCCATAACTGCAGCAAAGACAAGAGCGATCGTGCCGTATTTTTTATTGCATTTGTAAAGCGCAATAGCCGCCGCAAAGGAGGAAAGCGTATGCCCGGAAGGGAAGGAGTAGTCGCTCGGATGCGCTATTATAATAGGGACATTGTATAAATCGTAAGGTCTTATTCGCGCAAAGAGATTTTTTAGTATCAGATTGCCGAAAAACAGCCCCATTATCATAGATATCCAGATGAGTATGCTCCATTTACGCGTTCTTTTGCTGAAGACAAAAACAAGACTTATCGCAAGCCATATAAGACCGCCATTGCCGAGAAAAGACACAAATTTCATTATGCTGTCCATAGTGGGTGATGTGAGATTTTCCCGTATAAACATCAGAAAATTGTATTCCCAGACCAGAAAATCACCTGCTTTCTGTTTTAATCAAGATATTTTGAGTAGATTTTGTACATATGCACAGAGTTTTCACGCTCTATCTGATATGTGGCGTACGGAGTATGGTCGAGCACATAATCGCCGCCAATATTGTAAAGGTATATCGTTTCAGCCTCATCGCCATACCACATTGTAATTTTAAGATAATTGTAAAGCTTTTCGATTTCGGATACATCCTTCGGCTTATAAAACGCAGTTTCAGCCTGTAATGTAGCCGAAAGGAAGCTGTCAATTTCAGCTATATCAGTAATTTCAGCAACGCCAAGGCTGTCTTGCTCATTCACCTGTTCAAGTGTAAGCTTCGTCACCCCTCTGCGCTCGCTGAGAGCACAGCACCACTTGAATAATGAATCATCGGAATACGGGTCAACCTCGCCCTCGGCATCATAATAGCCGTATAAAAGTAGCAGAATCCCGTCATTCTGGCTGAGCAGATAATACATTTCGCCGTCATTTATAACGCGCATGGCATTCTGATTATCCCTGCGAAGCTGAGCGGCGCTCATCTTGTCATACCATACAGAATCGCTGAAATATCTGTCAAAATTGTCCTTTGTCAGCTCGATAAACTCAAACTTGCCAAAATTGATTGCTGTTTCGCCAAACTTATCAAATGAAAAGCTCATATCAGAGCCAAAGAAGAAGCGTCTGGCAAAATCGACGGAATCCCAGTTTTCGTAAACCTTGTACTGTGGCACGAAGCTGCTGCCGAAAGGAAACGGTACATCAAGCCCATAGGTATCGCGCCAGCGGAGATAGTTGCCGTCAAAGTAATAATCCATCTTCCACTTTTTCTGCGCATAACCGTCGGCATCAAAGTAGGTTAGAATACTGCAGTAATCGTCCTCGCCAGGATGAAGCGGGTTGAAGGAATAACCGCTGTTGTACCAGTAATGAAGCTGATAACGGGAGCCGTCATTCATTTTAATTATGACAACATCATCGGAATCGGAAACTGTACCTTCGTAAAAACCGGAGTAGAATCTGCCCTTATCATTGTTGTTTATAGTGAAAACCAAAGCGTTTGCGGCGTTTTCCGAAAGCTTTGTATCTTCAAAATACACGCCTTCAACATCATTTTTATCAATGACTTCCCTTGGGTGAAGAATACATATAAGCACGACAACAACGAGAATAATGATAGTAAATATTGTAACCTTTTTCTTGTTATTTTTCAAGGATAAAATATTTTTTATACGCTTTTTAGTGTTGCCTTCACCAAAAGCAAGGGGAGAAGCTATGAAAATATTCTGCTTTACCGCAAAATTGAGAAGAGATTGAGAATAATCGGCATTGATGTCTCCGCCGTGAACAGCCAGCACAGCCTCATCGCATGCCATCTCAATATCCTGCACCAGAAGTTTCCACATCAGCCAGACAAGGGGATTGAACCAATGAACTGTAACAGCGATAAAGCCGACGATTTTCAGGATATGATCGAGCCTTTTTATGTGCATCTGCTCATGGAGGACTATATATTCCCGTTCATTGTCGCCCAGAAAAGCAGGCAGATATATTTTAGGGCGAATTATGCCGAGAACAAAAGGCGTGTCAATATTATTCGCAATGTAAATATTGTCCTTGTAAACGAGTGCGCCGCTCACTCTGCTGTGCAGATTTCTGAGAGAAACAAAGCTGTATATCACAAGAATTGCCATGCCAAACGGCCACAGACAGCCTAAAAGAAGCTCCCATACCTGATTGTGATATGCAGCAGCGGTATACATATTAGGATTGTATATTTTAATTGGAATAGTACCTATTCCGCCATTGAGAACATCGCCGACAGCCTTGTATGCCGACTGCATTGCGTTAGGCAGAGTCACATTTTCGGCGTATACGGGAGCAGATGTTGAAAACATATCGTCAAAATATGCAGGAATGACGCTGAGCGTGCTTTCAATCGAAAATGGGCATAAAAGCCTGAAAATCACAGCAAGCCACAGAAAAACCATTATCTTTTTCGGGGACTTTCGGAAAATAATCCGTGAAATAAGTACAAAAAGTATGGCTATAGAGCCCATAAGGCTCATGTCGAGCACCTTGTAGAATGCAGTCATCATATTATTTCACCCTGCTTTCGTCAATGAGCTTCTGCAGCTCGTCAATTTCCTCACTTGTAAGTTTTTTTCTCGAAGAAAATGCCGCAATAAACGCAGGCAGAGAGCCGTGAAAAAGCTCGCCTACAAAGCTTGTGCTCTGCATAGCATAGTAGTCATCCTTTGAAACAAGAGAAGAAACTCTGCCGTTTTCATTTACAAATAAACCGCGCTCACAGAGCTTTTTGAGCACAGTATAAGTTGTGGATTTCTTCCAGCTGAGCTGAGCTTCGCATAATTTCACAAGCTCGCCTGAAGAAAGGGGCTCATTTGCCCATATAATATCGGCAAACTTTGACTCAATATTGCCCAGTTTGTTGTCAGACATATTTATACCTCCTTTGGTCTATAGGTTATCGACTTATCTATAGTCTACAATGAATAGACCAAAATGTCAATACCTTTCACAGAAAAAATAAAACCCACATAAGATGTTTTTGAGGAGGTGAAGCGAATATGAGAAATGATATTGTAGTGTGTCAGAATATATTTATGAAATATCAGTCGGCAGACGGGGAAACCGAAGCCATAAAAGACATATCATTCACAGTGAAGCCCAAGGAATTTGTCAGTATTATCGGTCCTTCAGGCTGCGGCAAATCGACACTTTTGTCGATAATAGCGGGGCTTATAAAGCCCACAAGGGGAAAAGTTTATATAAACGGCACAGATATAGCTGAAAACAAGGTCAATATCGGTTATATGCCGCAGAAAGACAGCCTGCTTCCATTTCGCACAATAAGAGAAAATGTCTTTCTCGGCCTTGAAATACAGGGTAAAAAGACGAAGGAAAACATGGAATACGGCGAAAATCTGCTGAAAACCTATGGCTTGGGTGATTTTATGAATAAATATCCGTCGCAGCTTTCGGGCGGTATGCGTCAGAGAGCGGCGCTTATCAGGACGCTTGTTATTCGCCCTGAAATCCTTCTGCTTGACGAAGCATTTTCTGCCCTTGATTACCAGACAAGACTTGCCGTCTCCAATGATATTTATTCGATCATAAAGAAAGAGGGCAAAACAGCAGTTATGGTTACCCACGATATTTCCGAGGCGGTAAGTATGTCCGAAAGGATTATCGTGCTGACAAACCGTCCTGCCGAAATAAAAAGTATCCACAAGCCTCGGTTTGATGAGGAGTACGATGTACCTCTTAAAAGAAGAAATCACGAGGCTTTCAGGGAGCATTTCAACAAGGTCTGGAGGGATATTGATGTCCATATTTAAACCAAAAGAGCAGGGCGTATCGTCTGAAAGAGCCTTGTGGCTCAGAAATAAAAAGAGAACAGATAGCCTTGTACTTATCACTAAAATCGGCATACTTGCCCTGTTTCTTATTTTATGGGAGGTGTGTGCAAATACAGGCATTATCGACAGCTTTATAATGTCCTCGCCGAGCAGAATATGGGCTGTGATAGCAGATTTATACACAAGCGGTGAATTCTTTGTTCACATAGGAGTGACGACATACGAAGCTGTAATGGGCTTTCTGTGGGGTACTGTACTGGGTACAGTTATCGCGGCGCTTCTGTGGCTTTCGCCATTCTTGTGCCGGGTGCTTGAGCCATATCTCGTTGTGCTGGGAAGTCTGCCTAAAATTGCGCTTGGTCCCATATTCATCGTGTGGATAGGAGCGGGCACAAAGGCAATTATTGTAATCACGATAACAATTTCACTTATCGTCACTATAATGGAAGTGCTCAACGGCTTTATGTCAACCGATGAAGATAAAATCAAGCTTGTACGCACATTTGGCGGCAATAAATATCATATCTTCACAAAGGTGGTGCTTCCATCCAATTTCAGAACTATAATTTCCTCGCTGAAAATCAGTGTAAGTATGTCCTGGGTAGGCGTTATTGTCGGTGAATTCCTCGTTTCAAGAGCAGGATTGGGCTACCTCATCGTCTATGGCAGCCAAGTTTTCCAGCTTGATTTAGTTATGGCAAATGTATTTATTCTTGGTTTGCTTGCAACATTTATGTATCTTTTCATAGTATGGATAGAAAGCATACTTTTCAAAAATCAAAACGAATAACGGAGGTAATAATGAAAAAATTCATTTCACTTGCACTTTGTTTATGTATGGGCATGGGACTTTTTGCAGGCTGTGCACAGAAAGAGGAGCCGACATACGCAACAGTAACGACGACAACGGCTGCCGCTGAAAAGCCGACAGAAACACCAACTGAAGCACAAAAGCCGGTTAAAATCACATTGAGCGAAGTTGCCCATTCTGTTTTCTATGCCCCGCAGTATGTTGCCCTCGAATTGGGCTTCTTCGAGGAAGAAGGTCTTGAGGTTGACCTTATCAACGGCAACGGCGCAGATAAGGTCATGACATCGGTCATCTCAGGTGAAGCACAGATTGGTCTTGCCGGTCCGGAAGCCTGCATCTATCTCTATAATCAGGGCAAGGAAAATCACGGTGTGATTTTCGGTCAGCTTACAAAGCGTGACGGCTCTTTTCTTGTAGGCAGAGAAAAGGAAGAAAACTTCAAATGGGAAAACTTGCGCGGCAAGGAAGTCATCGGCGGCAGAAAGGGCGGCGTGCCTGAAATGACATTGGAATATGTCCTCGCGCAGAATGGCGTAAAGCCTCATGAAGATGTCATGATTGACACAAGTGTTCAGTTTGCCCTTATGGCAGGCGCATTCACAGGCGGTCAGGGCGATTATGTGGCACTTTTTGAGCCGACAGCCTCTATGGTAGAGCAGGAGGGTAAGGGATATGTACTTACATCTATAGGTGAAGACAGCGGCGAAATCCCATACACAGCATATTTCTGCTCCAAAGAGTATATGGCAGAAAATCCCGAAGTTATCCAGAAGTTCACAAATGCTGTCTATAAAGGCCAAAAATGGGTGATGGAGCATACTCCTGAGGAAGTTGCAGAATATATGCAGCCATATTTTACTGATTCTTCCCTTGAAATCCTCACAAAGGTGGCGCAGAGATATAAGGATATCGACGCATGGTGCAAAGACCCTGTTATGACAGAAGAAGCGCTCGAAAGACTTCAGGTCGTTATGGAAAACGCAGGTGAGCTTGAAAAAAGAGCCGATTATAACGCCATTGTCAACAATGATTTCGCAAAAACAAGTATGAATAATATCAAATAAAATAAGTCAAATATATTGCATAAAAAACTTAAAAAATCCCTTGCTTTTTTAAGAAAAATGTGTTATTATATAAAAACGGAATTATGTAATATATTTACTTTAAGGAGATATTATGGAAACAGTAAAGCTTATTATGACAATCGTTCAGGTTCTTGTATCCCTCGCTCTCATCATTTCTGTTATTTTCCAGTCCGGCAAGCATGCTGGTATGTCTGGCAGCATTGACGGCGTTGCTGATACATTCTTCGGTAAGAACAAGGCTCGTTCTCTCGATGCAAAGCTCGAAAAGCTCACAGGCGTTCTTGCTATTGCATTTATCGTTCTTACATTTGTTATCACACTTTTGTAATAAGCAAATCTTACAGACAGGCGTATAGCCTGTCTTTTTTTGTTTAAAATAATATACATCACTAAAATACAGGAGTAATTATGGATAAAAATATACTTTCTAAACTGACTTACGGTATGTATATAATTTCGACAAAGCACGAAGATAAAATGGCAGGATTTGTTGTCAATACTCTTACGCAGATCGCAGAAGAGCCGGATATGATAGCTTTTGCTGTACGGAAGGCGAGTGCGACGGGTAATCTCATTGAAAAATCAAAGCGCTTTACCGCAAGCATACTGCTTGAAAAGGCAGATATGGATATGGTGGGCGAATTCGGCTTCAAAAGTTCTGATGAGATAAATAAGTTTGAAAAGGTAGGCTACAAACTGGATAAAAACGGCATACCCTATGTAACGCAGGATACTGCGGCATGGATGTCGTGTAAAGTCGAAAATATCACAGATGTCGGCTCACATTTTCTCATTACAGGCAGAGTAATAGATGGTGAAGTGTTGTCAGATGGGGCTGTAATGACCTATAATGGTTACAAAGAGAAAAAGAACAAGAGCTCAGGCTGGAGATGCACAGTATGCGGATATGTGTATGAAGGCGATGAATTGCCGGAAGATTTCACCTGCCCGTGGTGTAATGTAGGCACAGAGTTTTTTGAAAAAGTAAACTAATTATAAAAGCATATTGACAACCAAGGAAAATTGTGGTATTATATAAAATATAAATAAGAATAATTATCAATAAGGAGTTAATATGGATAAGAAAGCTTTTTATAAATTGTCTTACGGTCTTTATATCGTTTCCTCAAGCTTTGAAGGCAAGGATGCAGGCTGTGTTGTCAATACCCTCAATCAGGTAACAAGCGCTCCTGCGCAGATGTCCGTTGCAATCAATAAGGATAACTTTACAACAGAAATCATCAGAAAATCCGGTAAGTTTGCCGCTGTCACACTCATTCAGGATGTGAATATGGATATCGTCGGCACATTCGGCTTCAAAACGTCAAAGGAAGTCAATAAGTTTGAAAATGTTAAGACAGCCCGTGATGAAGCTGGCATCCCATATATCACAGAAGATGTTGCAGCTCGTTATAGCTGTGAAGTTGTAAATGAAATCGACCTCGGCACCCATATCATGTTCATCGGTAAGGTTACAGAGGCAGAAGTTATGAGCGACAATGAGGTTATGACTTATGCTTATTACCAGAAGGTGAAGAAGGGCGCAACACCAAAGAATGCTCCTTCCTTTATCGAAGAAAAGCCTGCAGAAACAGGCTACAAGTGCAGCATCTGCGGCTATCACCATAAGGAAGATACATTCCCTGAGGGCTTCAGATGTCCATGGTGCGGCCAGAGTATTGATAAGTTTGTGAAACTCTAAATCAGAATAAAAAAATAGCCCCCGCTGAGTATTCAGCGAGGGTTATTTTTATGTTTGAACAAAAGAAAAACCTGCCGTTTTCGACAGGTTTTGGTGGACGCTAAGGGACTTGAACCCCTGACCCCTTGCACGTCAAGCAAGTGCTCTAGCCAACTGAGCTAAGCGTCCTCATCAGATTGCTTATTTATTATAGCAAAGCCAAGTGGATTTGTCAATAGTAAATTTTAAAATAATTCAAAAAGATTTTATAGATAAACCCTATAATATATCTAAAGGAATATCAATAATTTCGATTTGCCTTTTTAAAGTACGGGTGATACACTTATTATATGTAATAGCGTGAATTTTTAGATATAATGTGTAATAAACAGTACAGAGGTGAAAAGTATGACACTTATGGAAAAAATCCTGAAAGAAGCCGAGCCTCACATCAAAGGTAAGGGACTTACAGTAGTTGATGGCGTTATTGGTCTTACATTTGTCGGGGTAAAGCTTTCCAATGGCAGATGCCATTTTGTATATCTTATGCGTGAAGCGTTGCCATCCGGTGATATGATATTCCCATACGGCCAGCAGATGATAGGTATGGATGCCTGGGATGTGGCTCAGTGGGCGCTGACGGGTGCAGAAGATCTGCAGAGAAGCCTTGGCGTGGCAGTCCTCAATGCCGCTTCACCATACAGAGACATGCCTGAATATAACCAGTATCACGATTTTTACGACGATATTTCAAAAGAAGATACAGTTCTCGGTCTTATCGGCTTTATGCCTCCTGTAATCAAAAATTACGGCGATAAGGTCAAGGAAATCATCTGCTTTGACCGTGCTATTGATATGCAGGGCACAGTAGAAGGCGCAGTTGTCGTTCCGATGGAAAGA
>SVKW01000056.1 GCA_015068285.1 Oscillospiraceae bacterium
TCCGACATTGCATATTGCAACCGACACAAACACAAGAACCAACCATATATCACGCTTTTTATCGAGAGCAACACATACTCCTACCATGATCAATGATATAAGTGCTATAATTCCATATGCCATCACATATTCCGCACCTCCCCTTGCTTGTTTTTGTATGTAGTACCTTTACAAATTGTACTTTATGACAGTTGCGTTTTAATAGCTTTAAGGGTAAAATACAACGCTATCAATGCCTAAAACAGTTGAAATATTTCATCATTTATGATATAGTTTTGAATATAAAAAAGGCTGTCGAAAGGTACACTTTCCGACAGCCTTTTATTTTTCCGTCTCATGATATTCCCGCAGTCGCCTGTAAAATGTTGATTCACTTATTCCGCATTTTTCAATTGCTTCCTTTATTGTGATTTCCTTGTTTCTCCATGATTTGACTACGGCACCAAAATCACAGTTTATACATTTGTTACTTCTTCCGAATTTAACCCCCTTTGCCTTGGCGGCCGCTATCCCCTCTGCCTGACGCTTTCTTATAAACTCACGCTCAGTTTCAGCTACGTATGACAATATCTGCAGTACTAAATCGGATATAAAAACCCCTATCAAAGCCTCCCCTCTTTCCCTGGTATCAAGCAAAGGCATATCCAATACGACAATATCTACACCTTTTTCCTTGGTTATATATGCCCATTGTTCAAGAATTTCACTATAATTTCTCCCCAGCCTGTCGATACTTTTTATAAAGATGACATCTCCCTTTTTAACCTTTTTCAGCATCTTTTTATATTGCGGACGCTCAAAATCCTTGCCCGATTGTTTATCTATATAAATATTTTTCTTCACTATCCCCTGTTCAAACATGGCAACAAGCTGTCTGTCCTCATTCTGCTCTCTTGAGCTTACACGTACATACCCAAAACAGTTAGCCATTTTCAGACCTCCTTACAGTTATTTGTGTAAAAAGAAACTTTCAGTTAGCTATATATAAAACAGCAATTTTATTTATATTATAACATATTATATCGCCATATATTTACATTATCTGTAAACAAATAATAAAAAACGCCCCTGTATTTCACAAAGACGTTTTTACATTGTACGCGATATTGAAATACTTTTTCTCACCTGCTTTTTCTCATATTTTTGTGGCTATACAGACTCTTTTCCAGTTGTCGTAAAAATGGGGTAATCTCTTTCAAAACACGTATAAAAAGTTTTATTTTTTGCTATTTTTTGCTTAAATATCACACTTTTATATTTTTAAAGTATAATATTATGTTTTTTCTCTTATATCAACCATAATTATTGATTTTTCCTCGGGTTGATGATATAATATTTTCATATATAAATCATTACGGCTATGAAATACTTTTATTGCCGTAAATACAATTATTTTCGTAAACAAATAATATTTTATTGAGGTGTATTATGTTAAAAGGTGCTTGTATTTTCGGTCAGTCCGGCGGCCCAACTTCTGTAATCAACGCCAGCGCATTCGGCGTATTTGATGAAGCTATCAAGAATCCTAACATCACTCGTGTTCTCGGCGCAGCTCACGGTATCAAGGGTGTTCTTAACGATCAGCTTTATGATATTTCTTTCGAAGCTCAGGGCGAGCTTGAAAGACTCCCTTACACACCATCCTCCGCTCTCGGCTCCTGCCGCTATAAGCTGGCTGACCCTGACAAGGATGACACAGACTACAAGAGAATCCTTGAAATTTTCAAGAAGTATGATGTAAGATACTTCTTCTATAACGGCGGCAACGACTCTATGGATACTTGCAACAAGATTTCCAAGTATATGCAGAAGGTCGGCTATGAATGTAACGTTATCGGCGTTCCAAAGACTATCGACAACGACCTTTTCGGCACAGACCACTGCCCTGGCTTCGGCTCTGCTGCAAAGTACATAGCTACATCCTGCATGGAAGTTTACCAGGATGCTCGTGTTTATGACACAGGCACTATCATCATCATGGAAATCATGGGCAGAAATGCAGGCTGGCTCACAGCAGCAGCTTCTATCGCAACTCATGCAGGTATGGGTCCTGACCTCATCTATATGCCTGAATGTGAATTCGACCTTGACAAGGTTATCGGCGAAATCAAGGAAGTTTATGAACGCACAGGCAACTGTTTCGTAGCTGTTTCCGAAGGTGTTAAGGATAAAGACGGCGTATTCATTGCTGAATACGGCTCAAAGGACGGCGCTGTTGACGCATTCGGCCACAAGCAGATGGGCGGTGCAGGCGCATTCATCGCTTCCGAAGTAAAGGCTAAGATCGGCGCAAAGACAAGAGCTATCGAGCTTTCCCTCCTCCAGCGCTGTGCAGCTCACTGTGCATCCCAGACAGATATCGACGAAACTGTTATGGCCGGTCGTATGGCTGTCAAGTATGCTGCTGAAGAAAACATGACAGACGTTATGGTTGCTTACGAAAGAAATGCAAAGTCTATGGAATATATGACAATGTTCAAGCCATTGCCTCTTGCACAGGTTGCAAACACAGAAAAGAAGTTCCCTCTCGAATGGATCAACGAAAAGCATAACGGTATTACAAGAGACTTCCTCCCTTATGCTCTTCCACTCATCGAAGGCGAAACAAAGATCAAGTGGGAACACGGCGTTCCACGCTTCGCTCGCCTCAACAAGGTTCTTGCAAAGTAATAAGGCTTTTCAAATACCCGGGTGAAATATCCCGGGTATTTTTATTTTATTTGTTATTTTTCATAAATTGTTCACAATAAATTTTACATTTTGAGCATTTTATTTTTCTGTACTTTTTGACAAAACAGGTATATAATTATTCTGTATTATTTCTATCAGTTTAAGGAGTTGTTTATGTCAAAGGCAAAAAACAACATGAGAATAGTCATTGCCGGCGGCGGTAAAGTCGGTATAGCTCTTATGCGCCATCTTTCTGCTGAAGGACACGATGTTGTTGTTATAGATAAAAACAAGGATGTTCTTGAGCACAAGCTGGCAAGCTATGATGTAATGACTGTTTCAGGCAACAGCGCCACCATAGGTACTCTCCGTGAAGCGAATATCGAACAGACAGATATTCTTATCACAGTTACAAGTGATGACGCCATAAATATTCTTTCCTGCCTTACGGCAAAAAGATTAAATCCAAAATTACATACTATTGCCCGAATCAGAAATCCCGAATATATCGAACAGCTTTATCTGATGCGCGATGTTTTCGGCCTCTCACTTATAATAAATCCGGAGCGCGATACTGCCCGCGAGATATACCGTCTTATTCAGTTCCCTGAATTTTTAAAGCATGAAACCTTCGCCCGCGGCAGAGTTGAAATTGTTGAGCTCAGACTTCGCGAAGGAGGCACACTTGACGGCAAAAGACTTATGGACCTTCCAAAGCTTCTCGGTAAGATCAAAGTTCTCGTCTGTGTTGTGGTCCGTGATGGCAAAGCATTCATCCCGACAGGTACGACAACACTTATGGCAGGCGACAATATTTATGTCACCGCTCCCGTCACCGTCCTTACAGACTTTCTCAAGAAGGTCGGCGTAGCAAAACGCAAGATTAAAAATGTTATGCTTCTGGGCGGCAGCCGTGTGGGCTACTATCTCTCTTCAATTCTGGCCAACACAGATATCCATGTTAAAATTATAGAAAACAATCGTGACAGATGCCTTGAGCTTTACGAACGTCTGCCTAAGGCCTCCATTATCCACGGCGATGCATCTCTCCCTCAGGTGCTCGAAAGTGAGGGTATGTCCGAAATGGATGCTGTAGTAACTCTCACAGGCCTTGACGAGCAGAATGTAATAACTTCCATGCACGCAGCTTCTTCTGGTGTTCCCTATGTTGTTACAAAAATCAATCGCCTTGAAGTTACCGGAATGCTGGAAAATATGCCTATCGGCAGCGTTGTAAGCCCTAAGGAGCTTTGCTCCGCAAACGTAGTACGTTATGTCCGCGGTGTTCAGAATCAGACAGGCTCTGCAAACACACTTCACAAAATCGCAAACGGCAGAGCTGAGGCTCTCGAATTTACAATAACCGATCAGGTTCTTAACAGAAATACCCCGCTCAGAGATATTTCTTTGAAGAAAAATATCCTTCTCGCCTGCATACTTCGTAACGGACGTGTTTATATCCCGGACGGTAATTCCACCTTCAATACAGGTGATACTGTAATTATCGTTACAACGCGTGAAGAACCGATTCTGAAATTCAACGATATTTTTGCATAGGTGACACACTATGAATGTTAAATATGTAAGTAGAATCATCGCATTCTCTGTGATGGTATCATCAATTTTCATGGTTGTCCCATTGAGTATTGCCATTTTTGACGGGCAGCCTGACAATGCATTTTCCTACCTTATCTCCATGGCTTTGATGCTGATATTCAGCCTTGGTGTTTTGGTTTCCACCAAAAATCACTCAACCAATATCTATGCGCAGGAAGGTTTTGCAGCCACAGGGCTTTCATGGATAATTATTTCAATATTCAGCGCCCTGCCCTTTACAATTTCCGGCGAAATTCCAAGCTATGTCGATGCTCTGTTTGAAATAGTTTCCGGCTTCACAACGACGGGCGCATCAATTCTCACCGACATTGAAGCGCTTTCCCGCTGTAATCTTTACTGGCGCAGCTTCAGCCATTGGCTTGGCGGTATGGGTATGCTTGTATTTCTTCTCGCTGTAATTCCACAGGCAAAGAAGAATGAGGGCGGCGGCATCTATCTGATGCGTGCAGAAAGCCCCGGACCAAGTGTGGGCAAGTTTACCCCTCATATCAAGCATACAGCCCTTATTCTTTACGGGCTTTATATTCTTCTTACCTTACTTTGCGTTTTATTTTTGCTTTTGGGCGGACTCCCGCTTTACGACAGTCTTTGTCTTGCATTCGGTACAGCCGGCACCGGCGGCTTCGCCATTCTCAACAGCAGTATAGGCTCATACAGTATGTATGTTCAGGGAGTTATAACTGTTTTTATGTTCCTTTTCGGCATAAACTTCAATATGTACTTCCTGCTTCTTCTCGGACACATAAAGGAAGTTTTCAAAAACGAAGAGCTGAGGGCGTATATTGTTATTTTCTCTGTCTCCATACTGCTTATAACACTCAATATTTTCAAGATGTATAACTCTGTTTTTGAAGCATTTCACCATGCGGCCTTTCAGGTCAGCAGTATTATGACAACAACAGGTTATGCAACTGTCGATTTTGAGCTTTGGCCTGCTTTTTCCAAATCTATTTTGTTCCTGCTTATGTTTATCGGCGCCTGTGCAGGCAGTACGGGCGGCGGTCTCAAGGTTGCACGAATCCTGCTTTTGGGCAAGTCTATACGAGAAACCATCAGTAATGCACTTCACCCTCGCAGAGTTTCCGTTATCCGAATGGACGGCAGAATCGTGGACAAAAATATTGTAAACAGCACAAATGCATACCTCGCTGTTTACTGTATGCTCATTCTTGTAAGCTATGCCATAATTTCCATCGATAATTATTCGCTGGGTACAAATGTTTCGGCAGTTGTCGCCTGCTTCAACAACATTGGTCCCGGCTTTGAAATGGTTGGTGCAACAGGAAACTACAGCCATTTCAGCATTCTTTCCAAGCTTGTGCTTACAGCAGATATGCTTCTCGGCAGACTGGAAATCTTCCCTCTGCTGACACTTATCAGCCCTGACCTCTGGAGCAGAAAGAGATAAAAGTCACATAAAAAGACCGCTTTAACAAGCGGTCTTTAATTTTTATTTTTCTGTCAGTTTTCCATTTTCAAAAGAATAGATATTTTCCATTTTCACTCCGTATGTACCATTTACACGGCATATATGAGGTTCAAATGTAAAAGCAGTTACCGAAGATAATTTTTGAGTATTCCCCTTTTCAATATATACTCTGTCCTTTTTATCCATAACAATTGAGTGACCAAGATTTCCAAGAAAATCAAGATTCATATAACCTTTTTCAACTATAATTTTATTTATGTGATAATAAAGTTCTTCAAATGTTGTATTTTCGGTAACAAAGTTCTTCATTGAACAATGAAGGTATTCTTCCATAACAATTCCATTACGCCACTCTTCATTGGTAATTTCAATTAAATTATCAACTACTTTACCATTTTCAAGAATAACAGTACGGGCATAATCTCCCCAAATATTATTATTCTGAGGGCTTAAATCTATTGTTATTATATCATCATGCTGAATCAAACTATCAGCCGTCTGATAGTTTTTACCCGATACAGAAAGAACTGTATCTTTACCGCTGAAAACAAATGCACCAACATCCCAATACCAGAAAGAATCTGCTCCATTGTCCAGCATATACTGTTCACATATTCTTCTGACTTTTTTCAGGCTCATTCCCGGGGATATTACTGCTTTAAGATATTCTAGAGTTCTTCTGCACAGCTCCTGCATTTCATAGACAGTCATAGTATTCACCCTTATATGCTATTTTGCGCACTTTGTGCAGATGATTTTACCTTCTTTTTCAATTTTAAAAAGATCGGAGAACTTTTCGCCGCAGTTTTCGCAGACGATTGTATTACCCATATTCTTTGGCGGGATTTCAATCTGAGCTTCTTCAACCTTGCAGAGAGTCTTGAAGTCGACTTCCATAAGCTTCTTTGCGATTTCAGGCTTTGTCGGAGCTTGCACAGAAGAAATATCTGCATATACGCGGACACCCTTGCCTGTTTCAGCCTTTACAAGTGTAATTGCAAATCTTCCCATATTATCGATAGCAAGGTTGCCCTTACCTATAGTACAGCCTGTTGTACACTGGATGCCGTCGATCATGCAGTTTTTAGCTTCAGCGATGCAGTAGAGATTTTCGCCTTCCTTTGCATCAATAAGCTCGAGAGCATACTTGCTGAGGAGATGGCCTGATGTTACACCCGGGCAGAGATGACCGTGGAACTTTACGATTTCTTCAAATGGCATTGACATAAATATATCCTCCGTTTGTATTTATTATGATTTAACTATATCATATTTTTTCTGTGATTTCAACAGAAAAGCACTATCCGCATTTACGGACAGTGCTTTATTTTTATCTGAGTGTTCCCTTTCCGAAAAGGAAATATTTTTCCTGCATCATGTGACGCATACCGATAGGGCCTGCACAAGGATATTTCTGGGTGCTGATGCCCATTTCACCGCCCAGACCGAAGCCTATGCCGTCAGTAAGTCTTGTCGAAGCATTATGGCTTACCACATTAGCTTCAACATTTGCCATAAAATATGCGGCACTTTCAGAATTATCCGTTACGATAGCTTCTGTATGAGGTGTGCGGTATGTGTTGATATGCTCGACAGCTTCGTATATGTCATCGACAATTTTAACTGCCAGGAATGGTGCGAAATACTCCTCTGCCCAGTCTTTTTCCTCTGCTTTTTCCAGACCGAAAAGCTGTGCCATCTTTTCGCAGCCTCTGAGAGTGATTCCCTTTTCCTGCATGGTTTCCACCAGCTCTTTCGTGCTTTCCATAGGCCAGTTTTTATGTATGAGAATAGTTTCTGTCGCATTGCATGCAAGCGGACGGGGTACTTTACTGTTGACAGCAATATTTATTGCCATTTCTTTCTGAGCGCTTTCATCAATAAAGATGTGGCAGTTGCCCGGACCTGCACCGATTACAGGGATGTTGGACTGTTTTTTGATGTCAGCAAGAGCAGAATAGCCGCCGCGGACGATGGCAAGGTCGATATATCTGTCGAGCTGCACCATTTCATATGTGATGTCATGACCTTTCTCCTCGACGAGAGCAATGACATTTTCATCAATTCCGCACTTGCTGCAAGCCTTTTTCAGCACATCAACAAGGGCTTTATCAGTATTGACAGCATTTTTACTGCCCTTGAAAATAATTGCATTGGCTGTACGCATACACAAGGCGGCGCTGTCTGTGATAACGCTTGGACGAGCCTCATAAACGGCAAGCACCACACCGAGAGGAATGAGCTTTTTCTCACGGATAAGACCGTTTGCTTCCTCTGTATGCTCTGTCACTGTACCAACTATATCTTCAAGCTTTGCGGCATCTTCAAAATACGCCGCCATAGCTTCGATATCCTTTTCAGATATACTGAGAATGTTGATTCGCTTTTTTTCGAGATTGATGCTTTCAGCGATTTCTCTGTCTTTTGCATTTACGTCAAGAATTACCGATTTATTTTCACGCATCAGCTCTGCCATTGTATAAAGACATTTGCTTCGTTTTTCAGCGCTTACCAAGGCAAAGGCTCTTGAAGCTTTTTTAATACAGATTATTTTATTGAGTAAGGCTTCTGTCATTTTATTCCTCCTCATTGAAGTATTCGTAAGCCGAAATAAGCTCACGGCTGTATGAATGAGTGGATTTATCCCTGAAATCTTTAAAAGGCATATTTTCGACGATTTTGCCCTGACTCATAACTGCGATTCTGTCCCACTTATCGTATGAAAAGTCGATATCGTGAAGAATTACAAGCAAGCTTATCTTCTTCTGGTCCTTGATTCGGTTGATAAGGTCAAAAATATCCAATGTACTCTTTTTATCCAGCATTGATGTGGATTCGTCTGCGATAATCAGACGCGGAATTGGAATGAGGGCACGGGCAATACAAACCTTCTGGCGCTGGCCGCCCGAAAGCTCTCTTATCGGCCTGTCAAGATATGGAACTATATTTTTATCCACATAGGCGAGGGCTTCTTCCATAGGGAGATATTCCCTCTTGTTTCGTTTGCAGATACGCTCTGTCTCAGCGAGAGTTTTTCTCACAGTGAAGTTAGGCTCAAGAGCGCTGTACGGATCCTGAAAGATGTACTGAATCATTGCGCACTGGGAGAAAGAACGCTTTTTCAGCGATGATGAAAGAAGAACATTATCGATATGGATCTCGCCGCTGTCGGGCACTTCCATACCGACGATCATTTTGGCAAGAGTAGTCTTACCGCTGCCGCTTTCACCCGCAAGAACAAGGCTTTCGCCATCGTTGATAAGAAGGTCGACATGGTCGGACGCTTTTACCTTGCCGTAATTTTTTACTATATTATCCAGTCTTACCATAATTTTCTCCTAAAAATCAATGATCCTGTCCGCAATTTTCTTGAGAAGCGGACGGCTGTGAGCTACCATCAGCATTGTGGTGTCACCTTTAAGACTGACTATGAACTCGGATATTTCTTTAAGTGTAATAAGGTCGATTGCCGAAGATGGTTCATCCATGATGAGTATATGCGGCTTTTTGATATTACACAAAAACATTACCATTCTTTGAATCTGTCCGCCCGAAAGCTGGGATGGATAACGTTTAAGAAGCTCTTTTTCAAGCTTAAGCTTTATAAGAAGGCTGTCAACCTCATCTTCATTGCGCTCCATACCATTGCCCTTGAGAGTGAGATTGAGCATTTTATCAATAGTCAGACGAGGGTTGAGCGCCGCCTGGGCATACTGAGGACAATAGCTCACGCGCTTATAAAACTCAGGACCGGGCTTCGGCAATGGCTTCCCTTCAAGAAGCGCTGTCTTATATGTCACTTTTCCCGGAAATGTCGTGGAGAAAAGCGACTCGAGAAGGCTTGTCTTGCCGCATCCGCTTTTTCCGAAAAGACCGACAAACTCACCCGGCTTGACATGAATATTGCCGTACTCAATTTTTGTACCGTTGGAATATTCAATCTTATAATCTTCGAGATAAAGCATACTAATCCTCCTCCGATACAAGCAATGCAAGGCAGACAACAAACACAAGAACAACGAGAATTACCGGAACAAGATACCAGAGGAACACGTTGTCGTAATAGAGCTCTTCATAATCCATAGCCGCTCTTATCAGCTTGCCCCATGTCTTGGAAAGCGGGTCACCGACACCGAAAAATGAGAGTGTTGTTTCGTATGTAACCGCTCTGTTGCACTGGAGTACAAAGAACGAAATAAATGTCGGCGCAACATCAGGCACAAGCTTGCGGCAGACATCGAACACATTGCCTTTCATAAGCATTGTGTATTTGACCTTGTTTTTGGACATACTGTCAAGCAGCTTGCCTCTTACGATTTTGAATACTCGCGCCCATGAGAAAAACACGATGGCAAGAACTGTATTTGTCATTGTCGGCTCCGCAATAACTGCAACGAACATGATCACAACAATTTCCGGAACAATGATAAATATATTCGCCAATGCTGTTATTGCATCGTTGACCACTTTGCCGAAATACGCCGCACAGAATGCAAGGAATGTGCCGAGAATTGTGGACAATGCGCCCGAAATAAGAGCAAGCACAACGGTTATTCTGAAGCCGTTGATGAGAAGCGAGAAAATATCGTGCCCCATTTCATCTGTACCGAGGAGATACTGTGATGATGGAGTAAGAAGGGAATCATGGCTGAAATCATCGACTTCATAAGGCATTATCTGCGGAGCAAATATGGCAATAAGCAGGTATGCAGCCAGAATAACAAGGCATAATTTTTTATAAAGGGGCATTTTGCCCAAAGCTTTTAATATTTCCATACTGCCACCTTACTTTGATTTGATGAATCGGTTTATAAACAATTCAAACACAAGATTTATTATTATGCCGTAAATGCACGATGTGAGCAGGATTCCCTGCATAAGCGGATAATCTCGGTAGTTTGTGGCGTGTCTGAGCAATGCACCGACACCCGGATAAGAGAATACCGATTCGACGAGAAGTGAGCCCATAACACACATAATAAGCTGAATATTTATTCGGCCGACAATGTCAGGAAGGATATTCTTGACGATAAACTGTGTGTACAGCTTGATTTTTGATACTCCGAGATAGTTTGCGAAAGCCACATAAGGCTCTTTCTTTACCTTTATCGTACTGTTGTATACGAAAATAGTCATTGTCGGTATTTCTGAAATTGTAAGGACTGCATAAGGCAAAACCATGTGCTTCAGAAGGTCTGCCGTATATCCCGGGTCACCCGGCATCATACCCGGCGTTATTGCGCCTGTTGCAGGAAACCATCCGAGCTGATATGCAAAAAGCATCTGGGCAAGCGCCGCAAGAATAAATGCCGGCACAGCCTGCACGGCAAGCACAGGAGGAACGAGCAGCTTGCCTCTGTCCTTTGCCATCATGCCCATCCACACGCCGAGAACAAGGGCAATCAGCGTGCCCGAAACCATTGCAGGGATTGAAAGGCGAAGTGTCCACTTTGTTGCTGCTATAATTCTGTCAAGAACCGGAGTTTTATATGTGAATGATGTGCCGAGATCAAGCTTTGCAAGGTTTTTCAAGTACTGAATAAACTGCTCATGCATAGGTTTGTCCGGCGAATAATATTCTTTGAAGTTTTCAAGCACAGCCGCAGGAACTTCGTCTGCATAGCCGCTGCCCTCACCTGTCAGCGCATAAAGCGGGCTGCCAGGAATGAGTCTTGGCAGGAAGAAGCTTATTGCAATGATAAGGAAAAAGAATATGAGATATTTTGTAAGGTGATGTAATATATTCTTCACGTTTCCCTCCGTTTTTCACAAATAAATACATGGAGAAACACGGATAGCTCCGTATCTCTCCATGTAGGCAGTTCATACCGAACTGCCATTGGTTATATTTATCACTATTCTGCGCAGTCCGGGCAAAGAACCTTGCCGTCTGCCTTTACAGCAACGTATTCGCTGAATGTTTCGCCACACTTATCGCACTTGATAAGCTTCTTTGGCTTTCTTTCAGGAAGCTCGAGTGTTGCTTCTCTGTATGTGCAGGTTGTCTTTGGGTCGGCTGCAATAATATTCTTAGCCAGTTCTTCAGGTGTTTCACCTGTGATATGCATATTGTCGATGACAACGCGGACACCCTTGCCTGTATCTCTCTTTACAAGTGTAACTGCACCCTTGTCAAGATTGCGAACAACGAGATTTCCCTTGCCTGTTGTGCAGCCTGTAACCATCTGGATTGCATCTGTCATACAGTTTTGGAATTCGACTACTGCGTAAAGAGGATCACCCGGCTTTGCGCCGATAAGCTCCATTGCATATTTGCCGAGAGCATAACCAGATGCGACACCGCCACAAAGATGACCGTGGAACTTTACTACTTCTTCAAAAGGTACGTAAGACATATATATTTCCTCCAAATTTATTTTTTGTTTTTACGCGGCTCAAGACGATAGTATGAGCTGTCTGTATATTCACGGACTTTAAGTCTGCCTGCCGCAAGGGAAAGCGGCTTGAAAAGAGCTTCTGCCCCTTCTTTAAACCATACGGAGCCGACGGCTGTAATACCGCTTCCTCTGTATGCCTCAGGATAATATGGCAAAGAAAAACCGCCGAGAAGAATATCTTCCGCACCTGTGCACATGGAAACAATATCTTCTGTAGTATGATTTATCATTGTAGTGCCTGTTACTGTGACCTTATTGCAGGTTGGCAAAAGCTCTGCCTGTCTTTCCATCGGAACGACAACTGCGCCTTCTACTGTGCCCTGCATATCAATAGCACGGTCAAAGCAGATGATTTCCTTGACCTTATCGCCGTAATTTTTGATTACAGGAGGCATAAAGCCGATAAGGCCGAGAACTGTATCTTCTTTTGAAATA
>SVKW01000057.1 GCA_015068285.1 Oscillospiraceae bacterium
TGTCAGGATGCCTGATATTCCCAGTATTTTCCTGAAATCAGCACGTTTTCTCAGCTTGATAAGCATTAAGATCATCAGCACGAAGGACACCGCACCTGCGATGTAGAGAGCTGTGAAAATATTGCGCGTTTCATAGAAATGATATGCTCCGCTTTCGGAGAATGTCAGGCTCGGAAGGATGAACTCGCCCTTGTGAAACGGCGAAAGATAGTCCATCACCGCGTGGTAGTTGTCCATTATTTCGTTCTCATCCATGCCTGTCTGCCATGTCAGCCCGAGCAGGCGCACGTCAGCTTTATAGAGAGTGTCGTTGGTGTGGAGCACAAGCACGCCGAAGGCTGTTGCCGAAAGCAGAATCACCACGGCAAGGGCCGATGCCAGAAGTATTTTTTTCATTATTCCACCTTAAAAAACTCGTATTTTTTCTCCGCTTCTTCCTTTGAAGCAAAGACTTCAAACTCATATTCCTCTTCCTTTTCAGAAGGCTTGAGAGAGAAAAGCTCTGTCAGATACTCCCCGTTATCCTTCTTATTTTCTGTAGGAATAAAGCCAGAAAAGTCGTATTTTTCGCGTATATCGGCATTTTCACTTACCAATTTATAGAGAAAATCCTTTAGGGAATTTGCGAGAATATATCCATTATTTTCCAGCGATACCATAGCCACAGGGTAATCGTCGTCCGAAATATCCCCCGCGCCCCAGAGAGTGCCGATGGCATTGCCAAAGGAATCGGTGGCAAAAACGCTCAGGCGAGGAACTGTATAAAAATGGAAATCTTCCCTCTTGCATCCGCGGCAGAAAATCACATTGAAATCGCGCTCAAGAATATCATAGACAGGGTTTTCATCCCTTGTGTTTATGACCTCAACACCGCTCGGGACGCACTCGATGACTTCTCCGTCCTCTCTGCCGAAAACGGCAACGGCTGCCGATGCGCTCTCAGTATCAACAAGTATTTTCTTCATTATACCTCCACGTGCAGTTCGCCCTCGGCATAGAGGACAGCCTTGCCCGAAAGCTTCATATTTTCTCCCATTATTTTACAGTAGAGAGTGCCGCCGCGGCGTGATGCCTGATATGCTGTATAATCGGTCTTATTTTCCAGTTTTCCCCAGACAGGAACGATATGGCAATGGCCAGAACCGCAGACAGGGTCCTCCGGAATCTTAAGCTTCGGACCGTAAGAGCGGCTGACGCAGTCAAAATCCTTGCCCTTGGCTGTAATGTGGAGCAGAGCGCCCTCAAGCTCCATCATTTTCGCCTGGTCGGCATTGTTGTGGCGGACAAGCTCCTCGTTTTCAAGGATGCAGACAAGGTCTCTGCCCAGAAACGCTCTCAAAGGACGGACACCGATGACCTCTTCCATAAGGTCGGTGACCTCAACTTCGTGCATATCAAAGACAGGGAACTCCATCTCCAGCAGGTCGCCCTGCTTCCTGATATATAGCTCGCCGTGTTCGGCTGTGATAAATGTCACCTCGTCGGCATCTTTCTCGTAGAAATTCAGAATTGTAAAGGCCGTGGCAAGGGTAGCGTGACCGCAAAGGTCGATTTCGCCCCCGGGAGTGAACCAGCGGATGCGATATTTATCGCCCTCCTTGACGGCAAAAGCTGTCTCGGAAAGGTTATTTTCGATGGCTATATTTTCCATAAGCTGGGCAGGAATCCACTTGTCCATGATGCACACGCCGGCAGGATTGCCCTCAAAAACGTGGTCGGCAAAGGAGTCGATGACATAATATTTCATAAGTACCTCCATAAGATTTTGTTTAAGTATATTGTAGCATAATATTATACCCAGCGCAAGGATATGTTTTGGCGTAAAGACAAAGAGATTCTTCTCGCTGCCCACTCAGAATGACAGAAGCGGAGCGTCGAGGACGCCGCTCCCTACATAAAAAAGGCTCCCCGAAGGAAGCCTTTTGATGATTTAATTCAATTTTTCAACTATTATTTCAGCGCATTCGTCGGCTGTCATTTTGTGGGTATCAACCTCGATGTCATAGCCATCCTTCGGGAAAAGATATGTAAACGAGCTTTCGGCCGAGCCGACGCAACGGTCGCCTCTCGCCTTTTCCCTTTCACGCAGGATTTCAACAGGGCAGGTAACTTTTACCTTACAGATATCGAAGCCTTTCAGCATTTCTGTAAGCTGAGCAAAAATGCGCTCGCTCGTGATGACATGGTCGATGATGATGCCGTTTCCGCTTCCAAGAAGTTCAAGAGCCCTATTGCACATATCGGCCGAAATCTCGAAAACATCGTCCTCGTAGATGGTCTCATCCTTTGCCAATTTCATAAAATCATCGATGGAAACCACTTCAAAGCCGCTGAGTCTGGCCTTTATTGCCCTTGAAAGCGTGGATTTGCCGCTGCTCGACGGACCGTTAAGCAGAATTACTTTTGCCATTATTTTACAATTTTATTCCTGATGGAGCCGATGCCTTCGATGATACATTCAACTTCGTCGCCCACCTTGAGGAAGTTAGGAGGAACAAAGCCCATACCAACGCCTGCAGGTGTGCCTGTTGCAACGAGAGTGCCTGCCTTGAGAGTCATGCCCTGAGAAAGCTCAACCATCCATTCCTCGATATTTGTGAGGAAAAGGCTTGTGTTGGAGTTCTGGCGAAGCTCGCCGTTGACCTTTGACTGAATGTTAAGCTGTGGTGGATAAGCGATTTCGTCCTTTGTAACGATCCACGGACCGATTGGTGTGAAGCCGTCAAGGCTCTTGCCGAAATACCACTGCTTGTGGCCGTTCTGCACCTCGCGCGCTGTCACATCGTTCATGATTGTGTAGCCGAAAATGTGGTCCTGAACCTCTTCAGGGCGTACATTTTTAGCATCCTTGCCGATGATTACAACAAGCTCAGCCTCATAGTCGAGCTGGCTTGTGAGGTCTTCGTGGGCAGGAATATCGCCGTAAGGCGCAACAGCGCGGTTGACACGCTTTGAGAAATACACTGTCTGCTTTGGGGAATCCTTGGCATAAGCCTGCTTCTTGAAGCGTGCAGATTCCTCTGCGTGGTCGGCATAGTTTACGCCGAGGCAGACGATGTCCTGCATTGGCTCAGGAATAGGGGCGATAAGCTGAATATTTTCAAGAAGAACTGCATTTTCCACCTCATTATGAGGCTTATTTGCCAGTTCAGCCATATTTTTAAGGCAATTCGGGCAGGCATTCTTAATGAGCTCGTTCATGCTTGCATAATTTACAGGATAAACGTAAGCGCCGCAAGCGCTGAGGACGCCAACCTTTTCCATGCCGTTTTCAACATAAGTCAGTAATTTCATAAGTACCTCCGCGTTGTTGTTTTTTTATAATTTTATCATAGTTTGCTGTGTTTGGCAAGGGGGACACAGAGGAAGGTGCCCTTCAAGGCTATAAGTTAAAGTGAATAGTGAAAAAGTGCGGCATCTCCGATGGATTAAACAGACAAGCTTTGTCCTTGTGGGACCTGTCCCACGCAGGGTTGTGCGTTTGCGGGACGTTGACAAGCACCGTCCCCTACAGAGATTGTGCAAAGTTGTAATGACAAGCGCAATTTACAAATGCTCTTGCTCTATTTTATATAATGTGTTATAATGACTTCATCATGATTTCTTATGAAAGGTAATATTTATGAAAGAACACGGTTTAAAAGGCATTCTTGCCGCGCTGGTGCCAAATGTAATCTTCGGCTTCAGCTTTCTCTTTTCAAAAATAGCTCTCGATTATGCCCATCCGCTTATGATTCTGGCAATTCGTTTCACTGTGGCATTCGCTGTACTCAATATTCTCTGGCTGTGTAAAGTAATTCACCTTGACTTCAAGGGCAAGCCTAAAAAGCGCCTTATCATGATGTCTCTGGCTCAGCCGCTCCTCTACTTCGTTATGGAGCTTTACGGCATCAATCTGACTTCCAGCGCAATGTCGGGCGTGCTCATCTCCCTTGTGCCTGTCGGCGTTATTATTCTTTCCATCGTAATGCTGAAGGAACGCCCTACAAACAAGCAGATTTTCTTCTCCATGCTGTCCCTTGCGGCTGTAATCGCAATTACGCTTGCTTCGGGCAACAGCGGCAGCAACACATTTTTGGGCATTATGCTCCTTATGGTGGCGGTTTTCTGCGCTTCGCTTTTCAACATTCTCAGCCGCGCCGAATCAAAGCGTTTCTCCCCTGTCGAGCGTACATATATGATGTTTTTCATCGGCACTATCGGCTTCAACATCATCGCACTTGTCGGTCTTAACGCAAATTATGTGACTGAGCTGACACGCGCTGTCACAAGCCTGCCATTCTGGGGCGCAATTTCCTATCTTTCAATTCTTTCGTCCATCGTGGCATTCATGCTTTATAATTATGCAACGACACTTATCAGCCCTGTCCGCGCCGCATCATTTGCCAATATCACAACTGTGGTTTCGGTTTTCGCCGGCATTTTCATTATGGGTGAAACGCTCACACTTGTCCAGCTTATATGCTGTGTATTCATCATTATCGGCGTTTTAGGCGTAAATAAAGAGTAAAAAATTATCCCCATCGTGTGATGGGGATTTTTTATGTTCGATTAGTGGTTACAGCCGTGCTTGCCGCAGCCGTGGTCGCCGCATTCGTGACCTTCTTCGCCGTGCTCATGGTCGTGATGGTCGCACTTGACATCAGGATTGAAGCTGAGCTCACCCTTGAGATAAGCCTCGACAGCCTTGTCACATTTGCCTGTTACGCCGCCAAAAAGCTTGATGCCTGCGCCTGCGAGAGCAGCCTGAGCACCGCCGCCGATGCCGCCGCAGATGAGCACATCAACGCTGTTTGCGCTGAGAATACCTGCGAGAGCGCCGTGACCTTCGCCGTCTGTGCCGACAACTTCGCTTTTCACTATCTTATTATCTTCGATATCATAGAGCTTAAACTGTGAAGTTCTGCCGAAATGCTGGAAAATATTTCCATTTTCATAAGTTACTGCAATTCTCATTTTTGTTTCCTCCGCTATAGTTTTTTATGCTTTTTGCAGCCTCCACAGCCGCATTTTTCCTCTTTACCGTCACAGAGGACATAGTTGCCCCCTTCGATGACGAGCGGGCGGGCATCGACTATCGCCAGGGCAAGCTTTTCCCTTGCCGATGTGTATATCTGCTGCACCGTCGTGCGCCCCACCCTCATATATCCGGCGCACTCCTCCTGCGAGAAATGCTCCTTATCAATAAGCCTTATGGCTTCATATTCGTCGACAGCCAGCACCACCGGAGTCTTTTTACGGCAGTTCTGGGGGGCAAACACCGATATTTCAGGCATACGGCACACCTTTCTGCATTTGACAGGTCTTGGCATAGTATCCCTCCCTCTGATTTATATTATACGCCTGTTTTTGGCATATGTCAATAACTCATATTGAAAAAGGCGAGCTATATGCCCGCCTTTGATTTTATATTCCGTAAACTATTGCGCCCAGTACGGCTGAAATAACAATGAGCATTATAGGGCTGATTTTCTTTTTCAGCACCTTTTTTGAGCCGAACATTGCAGCCAGCAAGACCGCTGTAAGGCATAATGCCTTTACATCAAATTTGCTGCCCGACATAATAGGCAAAGCGTTTTTTGCAATCATAAATACGCCTGTTGCAAGAACGATACCGATTACACACGGCTTGAGTCCGCGGAGAATTGCCTGCACATATTTGTTTTTCAGCGCGCTTTTCATCGCTATCATAATGAGCAGAATTATTATGAATGACGGCATTACGACGGCAAGAGTTGCAAGCACAGCCCCCAAAAATCCCGCCTGACTGCTGCCCACATAGGTGGCAAGATTTACCATAATCGGGCCCGGTGTGCTTTCGGCAACCGCAATCATATATGTGAGGGCTTCGTCAGTAAGCCAGCCATAGGACAGCACAACATCGCGGATAAGCGGAATTGCGCCATAAGCTCCGCCGAAGGCAAAGCAGCCCACACGGAGAAAACCGAGAATCAAATCAAGATAAATCATTTTGCCCCTCCTTTTCTGCTCTGCACAAGGAAAATGCTCAGGCTGACGATGGCGGCGACTATCATAAGGCTGATGGATGAGAAATTGAGTGCGAAAATATTTATCACCAGCATAACGACAGCCGAACAAGCCATAATTGTGCGTGGGATTATCTTTTTGTGCATCTTCTTAATCATCGTGATGGCGGCGTCAAGAATGAGCACGCCGACGGCGATTTTTATACCCTTGAATGCGTTGGCAATGAGGGTGATTTCAAGGAAGTTATCGAGAAACATCGAGATAGTGTAAATCACGGCAAAAGACGGCAGAATCATGCCGAGAGTTGCGATAAGTGAGCCGATAAAGCCTGCCTGCTTATAGCCGACGAATGTGGCGCAGTTGATGGCGATAGGTCCCGGCGTGCTTTCGGCAATAACTGTGACATCCATCATTTCATCGTGAGTTATCCATTTTTTCCGCTCGACGCAGTTATTTTCGATCATTGCGATCATCGCATAACCGCCGCCGAAGGTGAAGAAACCTATCTTCATAAAGGTCAGAAGCAGGTCGGTTAATATATTTTTCTTCATTTTTCCTCCTTTTCATGGTGGCAATTTCCATGGCATGAATGACATTCGCCCGCTTTTTCAGCATCTGCAAGGGCATATATATGCTCTGCAAGTGCGCGCAGGACTTCTCTGTCCACCTCATAATGCATGAAATATCCGCGTTTTTCGCCTTTGAGCAATCCTGCTTCACGCAAGACTTTGATATGCTGTGACACCGCCGCCTGTGTTATACCAAGCTTTTTTGACAGCGAGCGGACACACATACTATGTTTCAGGAGAATCTGCACGATTTTCATACGATTTTCATCGGCAAGAGCCTTGAAGATGAGTCTGTATTCCATAGTCGCCTCCTTTTAATTAAGCATTTACTTAATTAAAGTGTAACACATCAATCCATATAAGTCAATACTTAAATAAAAAAGAAGCCTTTTGGCTTCTTAAATCTTATTTATCGCTTCGAGGAGCTTCTTTTCGCTGACGGGCTTGACGATTACAGCCTTTGCACCGCTGTCAATAAGGCTTTCCACAAAGGATTTGTGCCCCATAGCGCTCATCATAATTATGTTCATCTGTGGATTTTCGACAAGGATTTTCTCCATAAGGTCAACCCCGTCTGTATCGGGCAGGGATACATCAATGATGGCGATATCAGGAGTGAGCTCCTTGTAAAACTCAAAACCGTAATGGACATTGTTTGCCTCGGCGGCAACTTCAAAGCCGTTTTTAATGAGGATTTTTCTCGCCTTTGCGCGGACATCAGCCAAGCTGTCGCATATCATAATTCGTTCTGACATAGTGTTTTCCTTTTTATTCGTGAGATTTATGTATGGTGGTTGAATAGACGGCTTACAGCCTACACCTCATCCACCACCAAAGGTGGTCCCCCTGTCTCGCTGCGGCTCGGTCACGCCGCGGGTCTGACAGCCCACTGGGCTGTCATTCAACACCGCGGACGCCGTTTCACTACCCTCAAGGGGAAGGCTATTGACACAAAAAAAGACACGAACGAGTCGTGTCTTTGGAGCTGGTGGACGGACTTGAACCCCCGACCTGCTGATTACAAATCAGCTGCTCTACCGGCTGAGCTACACCAGCATATTTTGTTTTGTTTCAGCAACGGTATTTAGTATAGCATAGGTTAACTGAAATGTCAAGAGATTTTTTAAAGTTTTTTGAGATTTTTTGGAAATAAATGAAGTATTTGCTTCGCAAAAATGATGCAGGGCTGCGCCCTATGAAGCACTCACTTCGTTCCTATGAAGCGAAGCGCACTTTGCAGCCGCAGCTGCCTTCATGTCCGCAGGACACTTCATGGCTTGTGCCGATTAATGCATCTTCCTATGCGCTTCATTCAAAACAAAAAACCGACTCGAATGAGTCGGTTTTTGTTTTGGTGGGAGATGGTGGATTCGGACCACCGAAGTCGAAAGACAACAGATTTACAGTCTGCCCCCTTTGGCCACTCGGGAAATCTCCCATATATTGGAGCTGGTGGACGGACTTGAACCCCCGACCTGCTGATTACAAATCAGCTGCTCTACCGGCTGAGCTACACCAGCATTTTTGCCGTTTCTCTCGAGTGCTTGTATATAATACCATACATTTTCCCAAATGTCAACACTTTTTTCAAAAAAATTTTTCTTTATTTTTTCAAGCTTTACCCTGGCTTTTCATTGACAAAATATGCCGCTTATACGATAATATAATTGAAAGTGAGGTTGTTTATATGAGTCTCAAAAACAAGTACAATCTTCTGTATTTCCTTTTCTGCCTTGTCGGCTGCTGCATAGGCGGCTTTGTTGCAGTATTTCTCCAGTACAAGGGGGTTTCCAACACACAGATTGGTTTAGTTACCGGCATAGGCTGTGTATCTTCGGTCGCTCTCGCCCCGTGGTTTTCCTCCCTGCTCAGTAAAATAGAGTGGCTCTCCCCACACAAGCTGCTTTACATTATATATGGCTTTATCGCCGTTGCATTTCCGATTATTGCATACACAAACCTTTCCCCTGTAGCCGTAATGGTCATTTACATCGTTATGTATTCCCTCTATGTATGCTCCAATTCCTTCGTCGTAATCATTGCCAGCGGCTACACTCTCAAAGGCGCTGACATCAATTTCGGCCTGGCACGCGGTCTCGGCAGTACATCGTGGGCTATCACAAGCCTTTTCGGCGGCTCTATCATCGAAATGACCGACGCGCGAATCCTTGCTGTCGGCTTTGTGATTTTCACACTTATGATGTTCGCTCTTATGTTCACAATGCCTGAGGTAAAAATGCGCGCGGCAAAGGGCGAAAAGAGCGGCTCTGTCGGTCATATCATCAAGACATATCGCAGCTATTTCCTCGTGCTTCTCGGCTTTGCAATATGCACTATGGCAAGCACAATGCTTGGCACATATCTGCCGAATATCGTAAGAAGTCTGGGCGGCAACACCTCCACCTTCGGCGTTGCGGCTTTTGCCTCGGCATTCAGCGAGCTTCCTGTCATGGCTATGGCGGCAAAATGGATGAAGAAATACGACTCGATGAAGCTTTTCACAATCGGCGGCATCGGCTATATCTGCCGTACATTTATAGTCTGTTTTGCCCCGAATATCCCTGTCCTTGTAGTCGGTATGCTTTTCCAGAGCATTTCCTACGGTCTTATCACGGCTGTTGTCACATATTATGTAATGTATAACCTCGCTCCCCAGGACCAGGTTATGGGACAGTCGATGATAGGTATGATGACCAGCGGTATCGGCGCAACTCTCGGCAATGTTGTGGGCGGTGTGCTTCAGGATACATTCGGTCTCGGCGCAATGTACGCCGCTTCATGCACGCTTATCGTAATCGGCGCTGTGGTAATAGCCTCGGCAAGATTTGCACAGAAGAAAGCTTAAATTAAAGAAAAAAGTCCGGCAGAAATACCGGACTTTTGTTATGCTTATTTTTTCCTGCCCTTCAAGCCGAAGCTTTCGCTGATTTTGTCATTCTGAATAAAAATCTCGGTCTCGCCTTCATTTTTCACGCTGAGCGTAAATGTGCCGTCAGAATTTTTGGTCACAGTAGCTATTGAAGTATCCTTTATGAAAACCTCGTAATCGGTAAGCTGCTTGCCCTTATAAAGCACAGTCACATTCCATGTGCCGCTTGCGCCAAAGCCCACACCGCCTTCAACGAGCAAATCGCCGACCTTAAGGCTGACGCCCGAGCCGCTTGGATGCAGTTCTTTTTCTTCACGCTCTGCCTTTACCTTCTCCTTCTGAGCTACGGTATTCTTAATTGTTTCGGCAGTTTCTTTGCCCATAAAATCATTGTTGATAAGCATATTCATCGCCGCATCGAGAGCCTTATTGGCATCGCACCACACATCAGGAGTATAGCCTATACAATCGACATTCTCGATATCATAGGCAAAGTTTATCATAGTGCCGATGTCGGCGTTGATATTTGTATTAGGAAGATTTGTTTCAACGCAGTTGCCGCCAAGAGCGCAGCCGTTGGAGTTTGTGCCGATAACAAGCACATTTTCCATGGTTTTAAGCATATTGAGCGTCATTTCGCCGTTTGAACCGCAGGCATCACCCACAAGCACGATTACCGGAATATCATTCGGCACCCATTTACCCGCGCCGAGATGTTCAACCTCATACTTACTCTGGCTGTTGGTCGAATTGAGAATACCATAACGGTGGGCAATCATCTCTCTCTGCTCAGGATATATGCCTGTAAAGTTTCTTACCCAGTCTTCGGTAGGGTTGCCCGGTCCTCCTGAATTGTTGCGGATATCGAAAATAACCGCCTTGCAGTCCTTTACCTGTCTGCCGCTCGGTGCGTAGCCCGAATATTTGCTTTTCTGATCGTTGTCATAGCAGTCAATATTTATATAGGCAATATCATTTTCCTCTATAAGATAGAAATTCGGGTCGCGGCTGGCTTTCTTGACTTCCGAGCTTTCTGTCCAGTTGATTTTCTCATTTACTGTGCCATTTGCAGTTTTCAGCGTGATATCACTTGGCTTCACCTGGCTGTTCGGGCAGAAAAGCACAGGAGAATAAACGATTTTGCCGTTTTCAAGGAGTGTAGGCTCCATTGTAACACGGCTGTCAGAAAAGCTTACAAAGTCATATCGTGTGCCGTTGACGACCTTGAAATAGCCCTTATCATCCTTGTCAAACTGCTTTGATGTATCATAATGATATTCATAGCGGATGCCTTCAAGCTTGTCAATATCATAGCCGACAAAGGAATGTCTGTCCACCATAAACAGAAGATTTTTACGCAGCACATCGGTCAGTTCATCTACATCAACGGTTGTCTTGCCGTCAAGCCATGCCATTGTATCGGCTTCTGCCTTGTCAAACTTATCCTTGCCGAAATAATAATAGGAAGCATATCCCACATGGAGGGCGCGGAAAAGCAGGTCCACATCACTCACAGCCTGTTCATAAGTTACAGTTTTTACATATCTTTCACCTGTGTCGAGCAGGGCATTTCTCTCCTCCTTTGTGAGAAGATTTTTAGTTTCAGGGTCATCTACAAGAAAGCTTGTGAATTTGTCAAACTCAGGCGGCGCTGTAAACTCAGCCTTGCGCTGTGCGGTGACATCTTTGAGGATTTTTTCAAAATCAATGCCGTCTACATCGACAAAGTCGACAGTTGCCATATTTTTCGCTCCGTCATATCCTACGCTGAGGCCATAAGCTTCGGCGAGAGCGCGGAGAGGCGCATAAGTTGTGCCGTTATAGGCAAAGACTGGGACATTTTTGCCGGTTACGTCCTTCGGCTGGAAAACCGAGCCGTTGACTTCGATATTGATAGGTGTGACGGTGAGATTTGTCGCCTTTGTCAGCGCCTGGGCTGTGCCTTTGCTTGCAATGCCGTCGGCAGACGGAGTGCCGCCTACAGTTGCAAGATTTTTCTCGCCGTTATAGCCGACCCCAAGACCGTAAGCCTCGGCAAGAGCGCGTAATGGCGCATAGGTCGTGCCGTTATAGGCAAAGACGGGCACATTTTTGCCGTTGACATCGGTTGGCAGGAAGGATTTTCCGCCCACCATAATATTGATAGGCACTACATGAATGCTGTCAGCCGCCATAACAGGCATAGCCGACATAAGCATCACAGCGCACAGAATAAGGCTTAAACATCGTTTCAGCTTCATCTTCAGTCTCCTTATTATTTAATATATAATAATTATAGCACTTGGGAAGGGCGATTGGCAAGGGTATAAAAAAGCCTCACCGAATAGCGAGGGGTTATTTTGATTTTATAGTATTCAGCGAAGCGATAAGCATAACGCGTATGCTTGTACACATCGAATTAAGACTCTTGAATTCTTCCGCACTTATGTATTCTGTCTTGTACAGAAGTTCAAGCCAATATCCCGTTTCATTTGCTTCCTTAAGAGCAATATGCATCTTGGCAATAAAATCAGCGGTGCCATGAGCATACTGTGCTTCACGAATATTCGCCCCAATGGACGTACCGCTTCTGCCAATCTGATTGGAAATAATGCTTTCTTTCTTCAATTTAAGCATTTTGACAAGATTTATTATTTCAACGGCAAAATCCATTGATTTAACAGATAATTTGTCATTGCGCATACTTCACACCTTCTTTCAATTCAATATTACCATAAATCGTAAGCTTTGTAAATGAAGTATTTGCTTCGCAAAAATGATGCAGGGCTGTGCCCTATGAAGCACTCACTTCGTTCCTATGAAGCGAAGCGCACTTTGCAGCCGCAGCTGCCTTCATGTCCGCAGGACACTTCATGGCTTGTGCCGCTTAATGCATCTTCCGATGCGCTTCATTCAAAACAAAAAACCGACTCGAATGAGTCGGTTTTTGTTTTGGTGGGAGATGGTGGATTCGGACCACCGAAGTCGAAAGACAACAGATTTACAGTCTGCCCCCTTTGGCCACTCGG
>SVKW01000058.1 GCA_015068285.1 Oscillospiraceae bacterium
TCGTAACCTTCACTCATTGGCAAGTCGTCATTGGACTTAAGAACAACCCAGAAGTGGGATGCATTTGCGTGATAGAAGAAGGAGGAACCTGCAGCGATGGAAAGTGTTGCGATAACAGGGCTGAGACCCAATGGTTCAACCAATGGGAGCAAGATAGCAGAACCTGTTGTAAGAGCAACAGTTGCAGAACCGTTAGCAACGGAGAGGAGTACGGAAACGAGGAATGGTACGAATACGGCTGGGATAGGTGTGGATGCGATGAGGTTGCCGAGGTATGTACCAACGCCGGATGCCTTAAGTACGCCGCCGAATGCGCCAGCTGCACCAGTTGCGAGAATGATAAAGCCGGATTCTTCAACAGAAGCGTCAAACCACTTGTACATCTGATCAAGTGTAAGTCTGCTCTTATCGAGGAAGAGAGCAAGTACAACACCAACGAAGAGAGCAAAGATTGGGTTACCGACGAAAGCAAGAATTGGGATCAAACCGGATTCTGCTGGAAGGAACATGTTACCAAAGGACTGAATGCAGATAAGGATAACTGGAACGAGGATAGATGCGAAAGCAAGGAATGCGGATGGCAATGGCTTGCCGTCTTTGCCCTTGAGAACGAAATCTTCGCCAGATGCCTTTTCAACGCCGTCCATCTTTGCGATGTCTGGGTACTTCTTGAGCATGTACTTGGAGTTACAGAAGAGAGATGCTGCAAGTGTGTAGAATGCGGAAGAAATGAGACCGAGAACGATAACAAGACCGAGGTCAGCGCCGAGTGTACCTGCTGCTGCGAGAGGACCTGGTGTTGGTGGTACCATTGTATGTGTAGCAAGGATACCAGCGTTAAGAGCACCGAGGAGACCTACGAGAGGAACACCGGAACGTGCGGAAAGAGCACGAGCAACCGGGGACATGATAACGATAGCGGAGTCAGAGAATACTGGGATAGATACGAGATAGCCTGTGAGAGCCATAGCAAGAGCGGAGTTCTTCTTACCAACAGCCTTAAGAATTGTGTTAGCGAGAACGAGAGCGCCGCCTGTATCTTCGAGAATGATACCGATAGCACAGCCGAGGATAATAACGATACCGATATTACCGATTGTACCACCGAAGCCACCTGTGATAGTGGAGAAAATCTGGTCGATTGGGAAACCGAAACCAAGTGCTGCGATTACACCTGTAAAAATAAGAGCGTATACAGGATGAACTTTAAGCTTCATAATCAGCGTTACGAGAATCGCGATGCTGATGAGCATTACTATTAATGAACCAAAACCAGCTTCTGGCATAATAATAAACCTTCCCTTTCTTTTTTTGTGATTTGCTGAGAAATATATTGACGGATCAAAAAGTAAACGAGTTTATCAAGCCTCCCTGGGCGTAAATTACGCATTTTTATGATAATATTATACAATACACGGCATATTTTGTCAACATTTTCAACATCCTATCAGGTCTTTTTATCGTTTTTTGCTAATGTTTAATGCCTTCTGCATATAGATGCCTGTTGTATATATGTATATACATAGTATATTTATGCAATATCTTTTCACTAAATTATATTTTCCCGCAAAACAGGTTGAAAAATATTTTTCAAAAAGTGAAAAAAAGTGTTGACAAATGCTTTCAGCGGTGCTATAATAAATAAGCAATGAAGCAATAACTAAATATCGCGGAGTGGAGCAGTTCGGTAGCTCGTCGGGCTCATAACCCGAAGGTCGTAGGTTCAAATCCTGCCTCCGCAACCATAAGAATAAACCAGTACGAAAGTGCTGGTTTTCTTTTTTGTTCAGGATTTGAACCGTAAAGCCGCAGGCGTCCTATTCAATCATACGGGGTCCCCGATGAGCCTGCTCATTGGGGTAAATATCAAATCCTGCCTCCGCAACCAAAAATGAAAAGCAAGTCACAAGACTTGCTTTTTTCATTTTTGGAATGATGCTTGCTTTCAGCAAATGATGCTGTGCTCCGCATAATGATGTCGCTTCGCTAATGAAGTATGCCTGCGGGCATATAAGGCAAGCATCTCATCATTGTGAAACAACATCATTTTTGTCCTGACAAATATATCATATTGGCATAATATGCCAATACATCATTGAACAAACTAAATATCTGTGTTATATCTATAAATAAAGGAAGTGACTCGCAATGAAAGAAAACAAACTTGCTGATATGCCTATTGACTTTGCCGTTGAAATAATTGAACTTGTTAAATTTTTGAAAGCAAATCATGAGACTATAATCTCCAATCAGATCGGACGCTCCGGTACCTCTATTGGTGCAAATATTCACGAAGCACAGTATGCCCAGGGCAAAAAAGATTTTATATCTAAATTAGAAATCGCTCTTAAAGAAGCAAGTGAAACCGGCTATTGGCTCGAACTGCTGCACAAAACAAATTATATTGATACTCTTTATTTTAAACAGATTTCAGAGAAGTGTACTTCACTGCGCGTTATCCTTATCGCGTCTATTCGTACTGCAAAATCAAAGCTGTAGCTCTCCTCCCCCTCAAAATATTTTATATTTCTATATCAAAACTATAGAAATTTGCCTGAAAGTATGATATTATTGACTCATACAAAGTGAAATCGGAGGATTTTGCATGGAAAACAACATTGAATATGTATGGAAAGACAAAAAACGCACGATTTTCGGTCTTCCATGGACATTTACAACCTACAAGCTGACAAAGGACAAGCTTCTTATCGAATCGGGCTTTTTAAGCAAGAAGGAAGAAGAAGTCCGCCTTTACCGCATTATGGACCTTACACTCAACCGTCCGTTCTGGCAGAGAATATGGGGACTTGGCACTATCCATTGCTGCACAGCAGACAAGTCTACTCCGGAATTTGATGTTCTCAAGATAAAGAACGCCGAATATGTCAAAAATCTGCTTTCCGATATGGTTGAGGAAAGACGCGATGAAAAGCGTGTATCTGCCCGTGAATACATGGACGACGATACAGATGATTTCGACCACGATCACGAATAATTTTTATTTAATTTACAGGAGGATATTATGGGCAAGTTCGTAGTAAGAAAGACTAACACAGGTTTTAAGTTTGACCTCAAGGCAACAAACGGTCAGGTTATCGCTACAAGCGAAGTTTACACAACAGAGGCTGCCTGCCTCAAGGGCGTTGAAAGCGTCAAGAACAACTGCGTAGGCGAAATCGAAGACCAGACATTCGAAAATTTTGAAACTGTAAAGCATCCTAAGTTTGAAGTTTATGCTGACAAGGCAGGCGAATTCCGCTTCCGTCTCAAGGCAAGAAACGGCGAAATCATCGCTACAAGCGAAGGCTACACAACAAAGCCTAACTGCCTTAACGGCGTTGAAAGCGTTAAGAAGAACGCTCCTGAAGCTGAAATCGTTCACGAATAAGAGGGTAACCACCGATCAAACCAATAGCATATTCATCGGCGGCTACCAAAAGTATAACATTAAAAGCGGTGAGATCTCACCGCTTTTTATTTTTACCGCAAATCTGCAGATATGAAATGTATTTGTACCTATAGTAAATTGACTTTTTATGCTTTATATGGATAATTAAAATTAAGTAATGGGATAAGGGGGCATAAAATTGCCACGTACAGTATTTCAGGGTGATTGTTTCAAGGTTTCACACACCTTTGAGCCTGACGGACAGCACAATACCCGAATAGAAGAGTATTATGGAGACTATTTCACAATTACAGCTTTGCTTCACGGTCACGGCAAATGCTTTGTGGAAGGCAGCTGCTATACACTTTCGCCCGGTGATGTGATAATTCTGCGCGCAAACGAGCTTCGCAGATTTTCTTTCGACCACGGCGGACTTCACGAACGAATGACCGTATACATCTCCCCTTCTGTCCTTTCACCTGTCTGGCGAGCCGGTATTCCGCTGCTCGATATTTTCAAAAACCGTCCTCCGGGGACAGGCAACAAATTTGAACTTATCAATGACAATGGCATTTCCGTTCTGTCTGTCCTTGATGAGATAAAGTCATGGATTTCCGCTTATACTGACCAGACTGACGAGATTGGGCGCATAGAAGTTCAGCTTTCCATCATCCGTCTGCTTGTGCGTCTGCACAGATCGGGCAATCTTATCACAGATGACAAACGATATGACAGCGACCCTGTTATACGAAATGTCTGCCTTTACATCCATAAAAATCTCAGCGAAAAGCTGACTTACGAACATCTGCAGGAAAACTGTCATGTCAGCCGCTATCAGCTTGGCGAGATATTCCGCCACAATACCGGTATGACTGTCACCGAGTATATCATTCAGAAGCGGCTTATCAGGGTTTCCGAGCTTGTACTCGAAGGCGCGAGCCTTGAAAACGCTGCTCTTTCGGCAGGCTTCAACAGCTACTCCCATTTTTATAAAATGTTTATCAAATACAAAGGCATTTCGCCAAAGCAATACTTTGATTTTTTCAGAAATACATAAGGAGGCATGAATTATGGCTGACCATTACAATTACTATCCGCTCAAGCAGTTTGCAGCTATCGTGGCTGAATGTATGGAGATTTCTCTCCCTGACGAGTTTGCACCCCCTGTAAAGTGGGCGTGTCAGGTGCTTAAGGAGCGTCTTGGCGGCAAGGCAGACAGAGCTATACTCTATCATGCAGATGCTGTCGGTATGCATATCTGGCAGAAGTACCCTTATCTTTTTGCCCCTGTGCAGCAGCATACTTCCCTTGCTCTGCCTTTTATGAGCACTATTGAATCGGTCACCCCTGTTGCTCACGCATCTATGTATACAGGGCTTGACCCTGAGGGACACGGCATTGTGACCTATGCCCGACCTCAGCTTGCCTGCACAACATTGTTTGACGTGCTTATAAAAGATGGCAAAAAGCCTGCTATTCTCGCATACAAAGGAAGTACCTTTGATTATATTTTCAATGGACGCGATATGGATTATTTCTTCATCAACAACACAGTTGAGATGGAAGAAAAGGCTCTCGAACTTATCGCATCTGATAAATATGACGTAATCAGTATTCACGCCTGCGCATATGATACTGCCGCTCATCAGTATGGTCCTGAGGCTAAGGAATCACTCAATATTCTCGCCCGCGAAGCTGAGATATTCCAGCATATTGCCGAGGCTATGGATAAATATAAGGGCACTCACCGCACACTTTTAGCCTATGCTCCCGACCATGGTCAACATCTTCTCCCCGGCGGCAATGGTCAGCATGGCAGCAAGATGATTGAGGATATGAACATCGTTCACTTCTTCGGCACAAAATAGGAAGGAAGATTTTATGCTGTTATTTTTAGTCCGTCATGGGCAGACTACTGCCAATCAGACGGGAACATATTCGGGACAGACCGATGTAATGCTGACAGAATTGGGCAAAGCTCAGGCTGAGGCTATCCGCCCTATTCTCGCTCAGTATAAGTTTGACAGGGTCTATTCCAGCGACCTTACAAGAGCCATTGATACACAGAAACTTGCCATTCCTGATGCCGATGGTATTCGCACTCCTCTCATTCGTGAAATGGATGTGGGAAGTCTTGCAGGGCAGTCAATCAAGGATGTGAAGGAAAAATATGTCGGTTTTGCCAGTGATTTCACACCATTCGGCGGCGAAAACGCCCAGATGCAGACCGAAAGACTTCGCAAGTTCCTCACTCAGCTTGAAAATGATTCTTGTGACAAGGCTGTTGCTTTCGTCCACGGCGGTATTACAAGATGTATGCTCCGCATTGTAATGGGCGAAAATGTCGACTTCACAGGTATCGTCAGCGCCAACTGCGGCATTTCGGTATTCCGCTTCGATGGCAAACGCTGGATAATGGAAGCGTGGAATCTCGGCGGAAAGTTTTAATTGAATAAAAAAGCGGTGAAATCTCACCGCTTTTTATTTTTGTAATGATATGTCATTCTGAGGCACAGCCGAAGAATCTTTCTATTTTTTATTGTACATGCTTCTTATTATAGCCGTTGCTATAAGATTGAACAGCAGATATGCTGCTACCTCGCCAAAGCGATACAATAAGTAAGGGTAGGGTACTACGACAAAATGGCTGGCAAGCTCAACTGCTATTGCCATCGGCGCAAGAGTTATACACCATGTGACTGTGGTATAAAATGTCCTGCGGTACTGTGGTGTTTCAGGCAGTCCGCGGTAAATTATCTCAAAGGCGAATATGCCGATGAGACCGATCATCACACCGAAGCCGCCAAACATCCAAAGCATTCCTCTGCCGTAAAACGGGCTTGTGGCATAGCCTATAATCTGCCAGAACATACCGAAAAACTCAAGGCAGATAAGTATGCGGAAGCCGATTTCCCTGCCCTGCTTTTTCATATCGCTTTCTGTTTTCTTGACTATCGGCACTTCGCGGTCGCTTGTGATTTCATCGTTTATGAGATAGTCGGCTGTCACGCCGAACAGTTTTGATATTCTGGCTAAATTTATCACATCGGGCATTGCCGAGCCCTGCTCCCATCGGGACACAGCCTGACGAGACACCTCAAGTTTTTCGGCAAGCTCTTCCTGACTCATGCCCTGCTTTTTTCTAAGTTCAAGTAATTTTTCCGAAAATGTCATTGTGCTGAACACCTCCTGTTTATGGGTAAATTATATCAATTCTACCCCGTTTTTTCAAGCACATAGGCTTTACATCGCCGCAACAAGAGTTTACATTGGCAAAATTAAGTTTTTCGACAGAATATTTTAAGTCATCGGACAGAGCATATCGGCCTGATTTTAAGATTTCCCCTTTATCATAAAAAGAAAAGGGGATTTTTTATGAAACGGGATTCCAACATCGACCTTATCCGAATCACAGGTTTTTTCTTCGTGGTCTGTGTCCATGCTTATCTTTACAACGGTTGGTTTTTTGAAAATCAGACGGGTATTCTCATGTGGCTTGCCAACTCCTTTCGCTGGCTTGTTTTTTCGTGCAACGGCATTTTTATGCTGCTGACAGGCTATCTTATGACAATGAAAAAATGGGACAGGCGGTTTTACCGCAGCCTGCCTGCTGTGATTTTGTCATACATAATTATCAGCGCAATTTCCATTCCCATAAGGCATTTTTATCTTGATGGTGCACAGACTTTTGCCGTCTGGCTTGAAAGATTTATGAGTTTTGAGGGCAGTCATTACGGCTGGTATCTGGAGATGTATATCGGTCTGCTTTTGCTTGCGCCGATTCTCAATGCCGCTATGGACTCTCTCGGCGAAAAGGGCTGCCGAAAAATCCTCGTTACCTTGCTTGCCCTTACAGCTTTGCCAAATCTCACTCCGCTGATTATCGCACCCGACTACTGGGAGCATATTTATCCGCTGACCTACTATGTCATCGGAGCATACATAAGGCGGTATGGAATTGATATAAGTCGCAAATATCCCGTTATGGGCGTTACGCTACTGCCTATGGCGCTTGGATTTACAACTCTTATCTCGACAGACGGCTATGTCACCGACGGCTGGTGGCAGGGCTACGGCGGAAGCTATGTTGTTCTTATTGCGGTTTCGGTTTTTCTGTTGATACAAAGCATAAAAATACCGAAAATAATGGAAAAGCCGCTGCAGTTTATGGCAGGCGGCACTTTTGAAGGCTATCTCATATCCCATCTTTTCGATGCAAAGACATATTTTGCATTCCCGCAGTGGAGAACGCCTGAAATGTGGCTCGTCAGCTTTTTCTGTATCACATTGCCGATATTCTTCGTGTCAATGCTGTGTGGGAAGGCGGTAAATCTGATTGCCAAAATACATTTGCGACGGAATTGACAGTTTTCTCTCCCTCTGTCACTTCGTGACACTCCCCTCGTCAGAGTGAGGCGAGAAAAGCTTGTGCAAAAGGCTGGAAAGATTCTTCACATTCGTTCAGAATGACAGAAATTCAGGAGGGCGCAGAAACCCTCCCTTATTTTTTAAAATTTTTTCAAAAATCCTGTCCCATTTTTGTGTCCTCAGTTGTCTTATATATAAAAGGAGGAGATTTTATGAAAAAATATTTTTTCAAAAAGCTTGCAATGACGATTTTCACTCCGCTTCTCGCCTCCCTTTTTATTTTTGGACTATTCAACTTCGACTTATTTCCTGACAGGACAGAGTTTAAAAGCCTGGGGGCTTTCGGTTTTTATTCCAACGCCAGATTTTATGTCTATGACGATGACATCGTCCGAGCATACACCTTTGACGAATATTTTTCCGACGAATACTGGGATTTTCTCATTCCCCAGTGGGGTGAAAAACACACCTACCGCCACAATTCCAACGCAAATCTTGTATATCTCGGCTACAAATCCTTTTTCGATATGCACAAGCTGAAGTTTTCACATCTGCGCAGTATTGACAGAAGTGACCTTAACTACACCTATTCCGATGTTTTTGAGCGTATCTATAAAATAAAATCTGCAGATGAAATCGCTTCGATTTCATCGGGAAATACTCATATAACAGACAAAGCCGAAATTGCAAGGCTTTACGATATAATTTCCGCCAGCAAGTGGCTGACATCTGTGGATACATACAACAGCCGTCAGTATTCCTGCCATAGCATTTCATTCACATTGACAAACGGCGAAACCATTGATATTCTCAATTATGACCACCGAGAAAGGACATTCTTCGCTGATATTTATGCTTCAAGCTCTATGCTGTCGGACGAAGACGCAGAAATTATTGAAGCACTTTTCAATATAGAAACCTATTGGAAATACCAAAAGGAGGTTTAGATTATGTTTAAATACATCACCAGAAATTTTATTACCAAACTGCTTATTATTTTCGGTCTGATCACTGTTTTATATGTCATTCTCTATGGCATAGGCTTAGATCCCACTATAATGATTACAACAGTCTATATCCCCAATGACACCAATGAATACATTCCTATGAATGGCCGCATTGCCGTATACGAGTTTGAAGGTTATGAAAAGAGACTTGGTCTTAAATATCTCTCGATGTTTGAGCATGACGGCACAAAGTTTTACACCGAGCGAAACAACGACTTCCCTGTCAATATCATAAGCCGAAAAAGCCTTTTTGAGTACAGACTTTATGAGTTTTCCCATTTTATCGCAGGCGAAACCTCAGAATATGACCCTTCGCTTTATGATTTTTCACCATATAATTACGGTGATATACTTAGCTTATGGGGCGTTTCATCGGCTGACGATATAAAGTCGATAGAGCATCATCTGCTCAACTACAAAAAACATCTTATCGACGACAGGCAGGAAATTGCCGATTTTTATAATATCATAACCAACATCACAGTCGATAAGCCTGTTGAGCCTTTCAAGGCAGGAATTGACATAATTATCAATCTCAATGACGGCAGACAAATTGACGGTCTTCGTTACTCACGCACAACGGATACTTTCGCCATAGGCAACGGCGAAGCAAGGCTTACATGCTATTTCACCGACACTCAGGCGGCTCAGTTCGAGGCTATATTTTATGATTAAAGGATGATTTTATGTTGAAATATATCGGCAAGAAACTTTTCCTCCGCCTTTTTGCATTCATTCTGCTGTCATTTGTCCTTTATTCATTTTTCAAGCCCAACGAATTCTGGGCGAATATTGAAATTGCCATGATAAAAACTCCTTATGACGACGGCAGAATACTTGTGCCGATAGAAAACCGTATGGCTGTTTATTACCCGACAAAGAGCAGGACAGGGCTTGCCGTCACATATCTCAATTCATTTGAGCATGACGGCGAAACCTACTGCACCTCAGTTATTTCGCCGCTTCACACTATAATCAGGCGGGATGATGCTCTGCATTACACGCCGTACAGGTTCTCTCATTTTCTCGTAAAAACCGATGCCGCGCTTAAAGAAGACATTGCAAAATACAAGGAGGACAGCTCGGCATTTACATACAACCCGGCAAACTATGATTTTTCGCCATATATTTTTGGCGATGTGCTTGAAAATATTTACGGCATTTCCTCGTCCCGTGAGATAAAGTCTGTCGAGCATAGTCTGACCAATTCAAAAAGCGGCACCAATTTTGATAAAGAGGACATCAACGCATTTTATGATGTGATTTCCCGTATGGAATGTGTGGGCATTGATGCTGACGACAAGCATTGGGCGGGCACAAGAATTAAGATAAACTTCCGAAACGGCATTTCCATTGACCGTCTGCGTTACTCCCGCGCAAATAACACAATATCATTTTATTATCCGCTGCACATGAGCTACATAAAAATCTTTACAGCTCATCTCACAGAGGCCGACAAATCGGCCGTCGAATATCTGATTTACCATTCGTAAGGAGGTGGAATAATGACCAAATATATCACTAAACGGGCGGTATACTATATCATAATCTTTATTTTGCTTACCCTTACGCTTTTTGCCATTCTTCGCCCTGATACGCTGATATCCGACAGGGAAATGTTCAAGTTTTTCGCCTCACCTCTTGTTGTTGCTCTGTATGACTACACATATTCCATTGAAATCGACGGGCTGAATGCCGTTTATGTCTTTGACGAATACTACTCTGACGGATATTGGGCTTATTTGAAGCCAATTCCTTATGCAAAGCATATTTACGCACAAAACTCCGCAGATAATATTGCACATCTTGGCTACAAATCGCTTTTTGATATGCACACGCTGAAGTTTTCCCACTTTGAAAATCCCGACGGCAGCCAGCTTCGCTATACATACAGCAAGGTATTTGAGCTTATTTATAAAATAAACGGTCATACCGACATTGAAAGCATTGAAATGAACGGCATTTCAATAAAGGCAGATAATGATATCGAGCGGATTTACGATGCGATTTCCAATGAGGAATGGATAATTGATGCCCGCAGTCGGCGAACGAAATATGACACTTTGCCTTTGAGTTTCAAGCTTAAAAATGGCGAAACAATAGATATTTTAGGATATAATCATCAATACGGCAAGCTTTCATCAGCCGACAACCGCTCGGTATTCAATCTTACGAAAGATACCTCGGCGCTTTTTGCCGAATTATTTGAGATAAAATGAGGTGCGTTATGACGAAATATATAGGAAAGAAAATTATAGTTTCCCTTGCGGTTTTGCTTGCGGCAGGGTTTGTACTGTATTTTCTGGCATTCAGGTTTCCCACCGAGCCGGGCGGTATTATTCTTCCTGACAGAGGTACAGGGGTGCTGTACGGAGACGATATGTATATTTACAGGTCGGATGACGATGGCAAATACTTTTCTTTGCAATATTTTATTCCTGTTGAAGTTGCCAGTCTTAGCGGAAACCATATTCTATATCTGACCTCACAGCTTTCAGAAGACGATTTTAACGGAAAATACTATATCTCGCCCTTTACCCGTCAGCACATATTATATCGCAATGGTAAGGGCGGCAGCAGGCTTCTGACACTACACTCAATCGAGTCTATTTCTTAGCTTCCATATAAAAGGCGGTGGAATAATGACAAAATACATCGGAAAGAAAATTATAGTTTCCCTTGCGGTTTTGCTTGCAGCAGGGTTTGTTCTGTATATGGTAGTATGCAGTATATCTGATCCGCTGGCATGTTATATTCTTGAACAAGAAGCTGTCGTTCTGCGCGGTGATACTCTTTACCGTTACAGAATTGACCACAACGTCGATTGTTTTTCTCCTCTTTATTTTGTTCCGGTTAATGTCGGATTTGCTATTGACGGAGGAGATATAGAGCTTCCTGACAGTGACCATACCAGTATTCGCGAAGATTTTGACGGAAAGTATTATACTTCACCTTTTTCTTATAAACATATAATTGAACGGAGAGGACTGAGCTATATAGTTTATACTCTTCACTCAACAGAAAAACTTTCTTAGCTTCCATATAAAATTGCAAATGAAAAAGCGGTCTTGTGCTCTGAAGACCGCTTTTTTATGTTTACTTAAAACTATTAAATTGTGCGGTTGGTGAGGAAAGATTCTTCACGAGCGACGGGGACCCCAACGAGCCTGCTCGTTGGGGTGAATATCAGGATGACAAGTCTTCTTGCCTCCCTCTGAGGAGGGAGGTGGCTTGCGTCAGCAAGACGGAGGGAGAGACCCCTATCAAATGTGATTCATCACACCACAGTTTTTCACTTTTCACTCTTACTTTCCCTGCGGACCGTCGAGGACGCTGGTCCCTACATTGATTTTGCCAAGTTGAAAAGTTGGTTTACTCCAGAATATTGGAAGTTATCATATCAACGCCCCACTCTATGAGCTTTTCTGCCATTTCCTTATCGTCCACTGTCCAGCAGTTGACTGTGACACCCTTTGCGTGGAGCTTTTCGATAAGCTCGCGGCTCAGAAGCTTATAATGAGCATCTATGTCCAGCTTGTGCTCAAGGATATTATTTATTGCCGCTTCGTCGATTTCCTTATAGGTCAGCCATTGAATGCTCTGCTCAGGCAGCATTTT
>SVKW01000001.1 GCA_015068285.1 Oscillospiraceae bacterium
CCTCAAGGAAGTAAAGAGAAATGAAGCGGCTGACGGCAGCTTTATCATCGTTTACATGGGCGACGGTGGCCTTTCCGATTTCCTTCTCGAGCTTACATGGCTCCGTGATTGGGACAGACCATACAATCTCGGCGACAACGAAATCCATCTTGCATTCCGCACAGACGATTTCGACGCTGCTTATGCAAAGCACAAGGAAATGGGCTGCATCTGCTTTGAAAATCCTAAGATGGGCATTTACTTCATCAGCGACCCTGACGGCTACTGGCTCGAAGTTGTTCCTACAAGAAAGAAGTAATTTTTATACATACAAAAAGACCACCTTTGCGGGTGGTCTTTTGACATACAATATTAACTATGAACTTGCCAGTGAGAAAGCCTACAAGACTTAAATCATACGACTATTCCACTCCGGGAGCTTATTTTATAACGATTTGCGCAGCCGGAATGAAGAATTATTTCAGCAGAATAAATGTAGGGGAGGTGCTTGCCCCTCCCGAAAACATTCTTTCGGTTTATGGAAAAATTGTTGACAGGAATATAAAAGCTCTCCCCCAACGATATTCTCATATAACAGTGGACAAGTATGTTATAATGCCTAACCACATACATCTTATCCTGGTGTTAAAAACGGGAGCAGCAAGCGGCTCCCCTACAATAATTGACGCAGTTCGTGCGTTAAAGTCATTGACTGTGCGTGAATGCAGGGAAAATGGTTTTACAGCCGAAAATCTTTTTCAACGTTCATTCCACGACCATATAATCCGCAGTGAAAATGACTATAGAATGATATGGGAATATATTGATACCAATGTCATACGCTGGGAAAAGGACTGTTTTTATACTGAATAACAAAAAATACCGCTCTTTCGAGCGGTATTTTTATGTTTACCTATTATTTGTAGTAGTCTACAGCGCCCTTGAAGATGAGCTGTTCCTGTGTATCAGGTACATTCTTATAGAGGTGGAGACCGTTACGTTCTGTGTGGCCCATCTTACCGAATACACGTCCGTCAGGAGATGTGATACCTTCGATAGCCATTACAGAGTTGTTAGGATTGAACAGGATATCGCTTGTTGCGTTGCCGTTAAGGTCGACATACTGAGTTGCGATCTGGCCATTCTTGATGAGCTTCTTGAGCTCCTTCTCGTTTACGATGAAGCGGCCTTCACCGTGGGAGATAGCGATAGTATGGATGTCGCCGACATTAGTATGCATGAGCCATGGGGACTTGTTGGAAGCGATTCTTGTATGAACAAGGCGGGACTGATGTCTGCCGATTGTGTTGAATGTGAGTGTTGGGTTATTTTCGTTTGGCTCAACGATCTTGCCGTAAGGAACGAGACCGAGCTTTACGAGAGCCTGGAAGCCGTTGCAGATACCGCACATAAGACCGTCACGCTTACCCAAGAGAGCACGGATTTCCTTTGCAACGCGTGGGTTTCTGAGGAGAGAAACGATGAACTTTGCAGAGCCGTCCGGTTCGTCACCGCCAGAGAAGCCGCCAGGAAGAGCCACGATATGGCTGTTCTTGATAGCTCTTGCAAGACGCTTTGCGCTTTCCTGAACTTCTTCAGGAGTTCTGTTTCTTACAACAAAGATCTCTGTCTTTGCACCGTACTTTTCAAATGCGCGGGCTGTATCGTATTCGCAGTTTGTGCCTGGGAATACAGGGATGAGAACGCTTGGCTGCGGAGCCTTGACAAGTGGAGAAAGAACCTTTTCAGCCTTGTAGGAAAGGTTTTCATAGATCTTGTTTTCTTCGCCGCCTGTTGTTGGGTATACAGGTTCAAGTGTTTCTGCCCAGAGCTTTTCAAGCTTTTCAATGGAAAGAATATTGCCGTGAACATAGATGTTGTAATCCTTAGTTGTCACACCGATCTTCTTGCCGAAGCGGAGAACGCCGTCTGTTTCAACTACGAATGCGCCGTACTTCTTTTCAAAGAGCTCGTCCTGAGAAAGAGTATTTACAAGCTTTGCACCGATCTTGTTACCGAATGCCATCTTTGTGACAGCTTCTGCGATACCGCCTACGCCGACTGCATAAGCAGAGAGGATGCGCTTATCTTCGATAGCCTTCTGCACATTCTTGAATGTCTTGACGAGGGATTCCTTATTGTAAAGGCCGTTTTCGTCCTTTTCAGGCTGGATAAGATAGAGGCTTGTGTCGTTTCTCTTGAATTCAGGAGAAATTACATTGTCAGCCTTAGTTGCGGAAGCAACGAAGGAGATAAGTGTTGGCGGAACGTCGATGTCTTCGAAGGAGCCGGACATGGAGTCCTTACCGCCGATAGCGCCGAGACCGAGAGCGAGCTGAGCTTCAAAGCCGCCGAGGAGGGCTGCAAATGGCTTACCCCAACGCTTAGGGTCCTTACGGAGTCTTTCAAAGTATTCCTGGAAGGAGAGCCATGCATTCTTCATGTCGCCGCCTGCTGCGATCATCTTTGCAACGGAGGAAACAACTGCATAGTATGCGCCATAATATGGGCTCTGCTGTGCGAGGAATGGGTCATAGCCATAAGCCATGACGGAAGCTGTATTTGTATTGCCTTCACGGACAGGAATGAGGGCTGCCATAGCCTGAGCAGGTGTCATCTGGCGCTTGCCGCCGAATGGCATAAGCACTGTGCCTGCGCCGATAGTTGCGTCGAAGCGTTCAACAAGACCGCGCTGGGAAGCAACATTGAGGCTTGCCATCATATATTCCCATGCTTCGTCGAGTGGAGCATTTTCAACCTGCTGTGTGAGAGCGTCATTGAGGATTTCAACCTGAGCGTACTTTGTTGCGCCTGCGGAGTTGAGGAAGTCACGGGAGAGGTCAACGATCTTTTCACCTTCGTGGAAGATTTCAAGACGGTTTGTATCTGTAACTTCTGCAACAACAACTGCAGAGAGGTTTTCCTTGTTTGCTTCCTTTACGAATCTTTCAGCGTCCTTAGCTGCTACAACAACAGCCATTCTTTCCTGAGATTCGGAGATAGCAAGTTCTGTGCCTGTGAGACCGTCGTACTTCTTTGGTACTACGTCGAGGTTAATCTTTAAGGAGTCAGCAAGCTCGCCGATAGCAACGGAAACACCGCCTGCGCCGAAGTCGTTGCAGCGCTTGATCATGCGTGTAACCTTGCCGTTGCGGAAGAGACGCTGGATCTTTCTTTCTTCAGGTGGATTACCCTTCTGAACTTCTGCGCCGCAGGATTCGAGAGATGTAACGTCGTGAGCCTTGGAGGAGCCGGAAGCACCGCCAACGCCGTCACGGCCTGTTGCGCCACCGAGGAGGATGACTACGTCGCCGCATTCAGGGCTCTTGCGGATAACATTCTTGGCTGGAGCAGCACCGATAACAGCGCCGACTTCCATACGCTTTGCTACGAAGCCATCGTGGTAAACTTCAGCAACATGGCCTGTTGCAAGACCAATCTGGTTGCCGTAGGAGCTGTAACCTGCAGCAGCTGTCTGGCAGATCTTGCTCTGTGGGAGCTTACCCTTGAGAGTGTCAGCTACAGGTGTGAGAGGATTGCCTGCACCTGTGAGACGCATTGCCTGATATACATAGCTTCTGCCGGAGAGCGGGTCACGGATAGCGCCGCCGAGGCATGTTGCTGCGCCGCCGAATGGTTCGATTTCTGTTGGGTGGTTATGTGTTTCGTTCTTGAACATCATGAGCCACTTCTGCTTCTTGCCGTCTACATCAACGTTGATCTTTACGGAGCAAGCATTGATTTCTTCAGATTCGTCGAGGTTCTTCATGATGCCTGTTCTCTTGAGGTACTTTGCGCCCAGTGTTGCAAGGTCCATAAGAGTACATGGACGGTTCTTGTTAGGATAGAGCTGTTCCTTGATTTCGAGGTACTTATCATAGGAAGCCTTTACTGCTGCGTGCTCGATCTTGATTTCGTCGATCTGTGTCATAAATGTTGTATGACGGCAGTGGTCGGACCAATAAGTGTCGATCATCTTAAGCTCTGTAAGGCTTGGGTCACGCTTTTCTTCATTCTTGAAGTAGCTCTGGCAGAATGCTACGTCGTCTGTATCCATAGCAAGACCGTATTCCTTAATGAAGCCAGCGAACTTGTCCTCTGTCATATTGATAAAGCCTTCAATATATGGAGTCTTTTCAGGAACAGGCTGGATGTTTTCAAGTGTTTCAAACTTTTCAAGGGATGCTTCTCTCATTTCAACAGGGTTGATAATGTGAGCCTTGATGCGTGCAACTTCCTGTTCGGAAAGCTTACCGTTAAGAACGATAACCTTTGCACAGCGGCAGATTGGACGAACGCCGCCTGTTACGAACTGGATACACTGCTGAGCGGAGTCTGCGCGCTGGTCAAACTGGCCAGGGAGGAACTCGATGCCGAAGATGATGCCTTCGTCGTTTACTTCGAAGCATACATCGTCGACCTGTGGCTCGGAGAAGACACTCTTGATTGTCTTCTGGAATGTTTCTTCGTCGATGCCTTCGACGTCATATCTGTTGTAGATTTTGATATCCTCAAGGTTTACGATACCGAGATTCTTTCTGATATCGTTAAGCATTGAGCGCTCTTCATTGGCAAACTCAGCCTTTTTGGATACATAAACTCTAAATACCATCTCTTTTTCCCCCTATATCCTTTCTATAGAAGCTTTTTTCAAAGGAAATTTTATCTATATTTTTATATACATGGTCCTGAGCAGACTGTAAATCTTCACCGATATATGTGAGACCGAGCACTCTGCCGCCGTTTGTATAATACTTGCCGTCCTTCATTGTTGTGCCGCTGTGGAACACATAGAAGTCTTCGCACTGGCCCTTTTCATCGAGACCTTCAATAAGCTTATTCTTTTCATAGCTGCCAGGATAGCCGCCCGAAACCATCATAACGCATACGCAGGCGCCATCCTTTGTTTCGATTTCAACATCAGCCAGCTTTTCGTCGATGATAGCGTCCATGATTGTGAGCAGATCTGTCTTGAGAAGGGACAGGCAGACCTGAGCTTCAGGGTCGCCGAAACGGCAGTTGTATTCGATGACCTTAGGACCTTCTTCTGTAATGATAAGACCGAAGTAAAGCACGCCCTTGAATGTTCTGCCTTCCTTGTTCATGGCTTCCATTGTTGGAATCATGATTTCGCGGACTGCTCTTTCTTCAACTTCCTTTGTGTAAACAGGGTTTGGAGCGATAACGCCCATACCGCCTGTGTTGAGACCCTTGTCGCCGTCTAAAGCTCTCTTGTGGTCCTTTGCGGAAGTAAGAGGCTTAATGCACTTGCCGTCTGTGAAAGCGAGGACGGAAACCTCTGTGCCTGTCAGGAACTCTTCGACAACGATTTTGGAGCTGCTTGCGCCAAACATACCGTTATCGATCATTTCATGGATAGCAGACTTTGCTTCTTCAAGGTTTTCAGCGATGATAACGCCCTTGCCGAGAGCAAGACCGGAAGCCTTGATTACGACAGGGAACTTGTTCATCTTTTCAACATATTCAATGGCTTTTGCGCTTTCTGTGAAGATTTCGTAAGCGGCTGTAGGAATGCCGTACTTCTTCATAAGATCCTTGGCGAAAGCCTTGGAGCCTTCGATGATAGCCGCGTCCTTCTTAGGACCGAAAGCGCGGATACCTGCTTCTTCCATAGCGTCGACCATGCCGAGCACCAATGGATCGTCTGGGGAAACTACGCAAAGGTCGATATTTTCCTTCTTGCAGAAATCGACCATGCCTTCTATATCTGTGGCTTTGATCGGCACATTTGTTGCGAGCGCTCCGATACCGCCGTTGCCAGGAGCGCAGAAGATTTCTCTGCCTTCGCCTGTAAGGCTTTTAATCGTAGCGTGCTCTCTGCCGCCGCCACCTACTACCAAAATTTTCATTATTCCTCCGGAATGAGTGTGTTGTTCTCTCATATTTTTCTGATGTTCTGTCTTAAGCTCTGTATCATAAATGTAAATGACAGGCTGAAAAAGACCTCAAGCAGGCTTGTCACCATACCGATTTCTGTGAAAAACACGGCTGAAAGGGCGATATTCGCCCAGTTCCAGTAAAAATACCTGCGGTATTTTGCCCTGTTTCCCTTCCGAAGCCTTATTATAATATGTGTCACGCACAAGTCAGCCATGACTGCCGCCATAAAGCAGCAGGCTGTGTGCAGCCACGCCATATTGGGCCATTTTTCAGGGAAATAGGGAAGGATTATCCCCGATATCAGCAGGAGTACTGCCGATATCAGGGTGAGTTTTTCAAATACAGTACCGATTGTGTGTTTTATTATGCTACCCAGGGAAACGCTTATGAAGCCTGCGAAAACCGTTCCCCATACAAGGAACAATTCACGCCGCCCCAATGCGTTGCCCAGCACTGTGAAGTTGAGCTCTGTCATGCCGCTGCCCATTACAAAAAACAGAGTAAGGGCGGGAATTATCCCGTAGGCAAAAAGACAGGACAGCATTTTATATTAGTGGTGGAAAAGTCTGATGCCTGTGAAGGCCATTACCATATTGTACTTGTTGCAGACTTCGATAACATTGTCATCTCTTACAGAGCCGCCTGGTTCAGCAATATACTGAACGCCTGTCTTGTATGCTCTTTCGATATTGTCGCCGAATGGGAAGAATGCATCGGAACCGAGGGAAACGCCCTTGAGAGTAGAAAGCCATGCCTTCTTTTCTTCCATTGTGAATACTTCCGGCTTTTCTTCAAAGAGATTCTGCCATGTGCCTTCACGGAGAACGTCATCGTGTTCTTCAGAGATGTAAACATCGATTGTGTTGTCTCTGTCAGCGCGGCCAAGGCCCTTCTTGAACTTGAGGTTAAGAACCTTTTCGTGCTGGCGGAGATACCAGTTGTCTGCCTTCTGGCCTGCAAGACGTGTGCAGTGGATTCTCGACTGCTGACCTGCGCCGATACCGATTGCCTGACCATCCTTTACATAGCATACAGAGTTGGACTGTGTATACTTGAGAGTGATGAGAGCAACAGCAAGGTCACGCTTTGCGTTGTCTGGAAGGTCCTTGTTTTCTGTTACGATATTATTGAAGAAATCCTTGTCGATCTTGAGCTCGTTTCTGCCCTGTTCGAATGTTACGCCGAAAACGTCCTTTGTTTCGATTGGAGCAGGAACATAGTTTGTATCGATCTTGATTACGTTGTAGCCGCCCTTCTTCTTTTCCTTGAGAATCTGGAGAGCTTCTTCTGTGAAGTCAGGAGCGATAACGCCGTCAGAAACTTCACGCTTGATGATGCGTGCTGTGCAAGCGTCGCAAGTATCGGAAAGAGCGATGAAATCGCCGAAAGAGGACATTCTGTCTGCGCCTCTTGCTCTTACATAAGCAGTAGCGATTGGTGTGAGCTCTTCGTTTGTTGGTGCAAAGTAGATCTGCTTTTCAACATCGTTGAGAGGAACTGCAACGGCTGCGCCTGCAGGAGAAACGTGCTTGAAGGATGTTGCAGCAGGAAGACCTGTTGCGATCTTGAGTTCACGGACAAGCTGCCATGCGTTGAATGCATCGAGGAGGTTGATATAACCAGGTCTGCCGTTTAATACTGTGATTGGAAGTTCGCCTTCCTTCATAAAGATGCGGGATGGCTTCTGGTTAGGGTTACAACCATATTTAAGTTCAAGTTCTGTCATTTTTCTAACTCCCGATTACTTATTTTTATTGATGATTGTTGTCTTTTCGCTGCCGTCCTTGAGGGAGATATAGCGTACGAAAAGGGAAACCTTGTTGTCTTCGTTAAGGCTGTTCCACAGCATATTTGTAAAGCCTTCCATATCATCATTTACAGCAACCTTGCGTGGTTCGCCGACAAATGTTGGGATTGGGTTGCCGTCCTGCTCATAAGTGTGGATGATTCTGCCTTCACCATTGACCGGTGCCATATATTCATAGAAATATCTGAGGCACTGAGCGTCATTGCCTTCGTCGCTCTTGAGAATGCTCATCTTGAATGCGCCTGTCTTGTTGTCGACAACTGCGGAGATACGAGGTGTCCAGTTTGGTGGGTCCGGCTCGAATTCACGAGTGCGGAGAGCTTCTTCAAAGCTCTTGCCTTCCTTCATGAAATCATAAACTGTATCTGTCTGGTCGCCGTTTGTAACGATTGTATGACCGTTGATTACGCGGACAGGGGCATAGATAACGAGGCTTGGGTCAGAAAGCTTGCTTTCATCAAATGCCTTTGTGCGGATGCCTTCTTCAAATGGAACGAAAACGCGGTTGCGGGAGTTTACGCTTCTGCCCATGATGAAGTAAGCGAGAACAATGTTTTCTTCTGTCTTGCCGACGAGAACACCGCGTCCCGGATATGTGTTATTCTTGAGATAATTTTCAAGGTTAATCATTTTTATCATTTCCTCTCTTGTTTTTTGTGGATCAATAAAGTTTCATGCTGGGGCATTAAGGTGCCTGCGGCGCTATTTAATAAAACGCCCGTCGGGCTACACCTCATCCGTCAGCCTTACGGCTGCCACCTTCCCAAATGGGGTCCCCGGGCGGCCTGCCGTCTGGGGTATGAATCAAGGGGAAGGCTCTATCCCTCCGCCAATCTTTGATTGACACCTCCCCTTACACAGGGGAGGCTTGACCTTTACTGATTTGCAAGCTTATTGATGACTTCAGGGAGAATAATCCATTCTGCCTCTGTCATAACGCGCTTCTGGAGCACTTCAGGAGTGTCACCGTCTTCTACATACACAGCCTTCTGTGCCAATATTTCGCCGCCATCCACGATTTCATCGACATAGTGGACGGTTGCGCCTGTAACTTTTACACCCTTTTTGAGAGCTTCCTCATGGACTTTAAGACCGTAATAGCCTTCGCCGCAGAAGGATGGGATGAGTGAAGGGTGGATATTTATGATTTTCTTTTCAAACGCTCTGATGAACTTTGGAGAAAGTACGCTGAGGAAGCCTGCAAGGACGACAAGACCGCAGCCTTCGGCATTGATAGCGTCTATCATCGCCTGTTCAGCATCTTCCTTTGAAGCAAAGTCCTTCTTGCGGATAACGGCAGTTTTGATGCCGTGATTTTTAGCGCGTTCAAGAGCGTAAGCAGATGTTTTGTTTGCAATAACGAGGGCAACCTCGGCATTTTTGATCTTGCCCGAATCAATGGCATCTAAAATTGCCTGAAGGTTTGTGCCGCCGCCCGAAACGAGAACAGCAAGTTTTAGCATAATTCGATACCGTGTTCGCCGTCTTCTACATGGCCGATTACATAAGCATCTTCGCCGTTTGCCTTGAGAATTTCGAGAGCCTTTTCCACGTCTTCCTTAGCTACGATTGTGATCATACCAACGCCCATGTTGAATGTGGAGAACATATCAGGCATTGGGATGCCGCCGCGTTCTGCGATGAGCTTGAAGATTGGGAGAATGCGTACGGAATCCTGCTGGATAACAGCCTTCTTGCCCTTTGGAAGAGCTCTTGGAATGTTTTCATAGAAGCCGCCGCCTGTGATGTGAGCGATGCTCTTAACCTTGATTTCATCGAGGAGAGCAAGAACTGGCTTTACATAAATCTTTGTAGGTGTGATGAGAGCTTCGCCAAGTGTCTTGCCGAGAGATTCTTCATACTTGTTGAGGTCTGCGTTTTCAACGTCAAATACCTTACGAACGAGGGAGAAGCCGTTGGAATGAACGCCGCTGGATGGGATAGCGATAAGAACGTCGCCTGCGTTTACGTTATCGTTAGAGAGAATGTTCTTCTTGTCAACGATACCGACAGCAAAGCCTGCGAGGTCATATTCTTCTTCCTTCATGAGACCAGGATGTTCAGCTGTTTCACCGCCGATGAGAGCGCAGCCTGCCTGTACACAGCCTTCTGCAACGCCAGAAACGAGAGCAGCTACCTTTTCAGGATAGTTCTTGCCGATTGCGATGTAGTCGAGGAAGAAAAGTGGCTTTGCGCCGCCGCAGATAATGTCGTTTACGCACATAGCAACACAGTCGATGCCGAGAGTGTCATGCTTGTCCATAAGATAACCGAGCTTTACCTTTGTGCCGCAGCCGTCTGTGCCCGAAACGAGAACTGGTTCCTCATAGCCTGTCGGGAGAGCGATGAGACCGCCGAAGCCGCCGAGACCGGAGAGAACGTGCTCTGTCATTGTGCGTGCAACGCTTGCCTTCATGAGTTCAACAGCCTTGTAGCCCGCTGTTACGTCAACGCCCGCTGCCTTGTAGCTATCGCTGAAATTTTTCATAGTGATCACCTTTATAGTTAAATATTTTTGTTTTCCTGTAAGGGGAAGAATGTGTATTGTTCACTTTTACCTCTCAGTCACACTTCGTGTGCCAGCTCTCCTGAAACAGGAGAGCCTTTTGCCTCTCCTTTTCCAAAGGAGAGGTGTCTGCCTTCCGGCAGACGGAGAGGTTTGTTATAATATATTAGATATCGAGCTTTTCGTCGAACTTATCCTTCATGTGAGCCTTTTCAACGCTGATAGGATATTCGCCTGTGAAGCAGCCGAGGCAGAAGCCCTTTGCCTTGCAGCCCTTGGCTACGCACTTTGCATCTTCGATATTGAGGAAGCCGAGAGAGTCAGCACCGATTGACTCACGCATTTCTTCCATAGACATACGGCAGGCAATAAGATTCTTCTTATTGTCGATATCTGTACCGAAGTAACATTCATTGATGAATGGAGGGGAGGAAAGGCGGAGATGGATTTCCTTTGCGCCTGCTTCTCTGAGAAGCTTTACGATACGGGCAGATGTTGTACCTCTTACAATAGAGTCATCAACGAGAACAACGCGCTTGCCTCTTACTGTGTCAGCGATTGGGTTAAGCTTGATCTTAACAGAGTTTTCACGCTGGGACTGGAGAGGCTGGATAAATGTTCTGCCTATGTATCTGTTCTTGAGAAGACCTACGCCGTAAGGGATGCCCGATTCTTCTGCATAACCCATAGCTGCATCAAGACCGGAGTCAGGAACACCGCAGACGATGTCAGCATCAACAGGGTGGGATTTTGCGAGGAAGCGGCCTGCCTGCTTTCTTGCTTCGTGAACGCTTGCGCCTTCGATTACAGAGTCAGGACGTGCAAAGTATACATATTCAAATACGCAGAGACCGTCTGCAGGGCCGGAGCTCTTCTTGTATACCTTGAGTTCACCGTCTACAACTTCAACGATTTCGCCAGGCTCAACATCACGGAGGAACTTTGCGCCGACAGAGTCGAGAGCGCAGGTTTCGGATGCGAATACATAGCCGCCCTTAAGTGTACCGATGCAGAGAGGACGGAAGCCGTGAGGGTCACGGGCTGCGATCATCTTTCTTGGGGACATGATAAGGAGGGAGTAGGAGCCTTCAAGCTTTTCCATAGCTCTTTCGATAGCTTCTTCGATAGAGGAAGCTGTGAGACGTTCCTTTGCGATGAGATAGGAGATAACTTCTGTGTCGTTTGTTGTGTGGAAAATAACGCCCTGATTTCTCAGTTCTTCACGGATCTCAACGCCGTTTACGAGATTACCGTTGTGAGCGAGAACGAGAGTACCTTTAGCGTGTCTTACAACGAGAGGCTGTGCGTTTACAGGGCTGGACTGTTCCTTCGGAGCATATCTTACATGGCCGATAGCCATCTGGCCGAGAGGGAACTTTTCCATTACATCGAGTGTGAAAACTTCAGGAACAAGGCCGACATCCTTTACAGTTGTCATAACACCGCGGTCGTTAACGCAGATACCGCAGGATTCCTGACCTCTGTGCTGGAGAGCATAAAGACCGAACTGAGTTTCACCTGCTACGTTGACGTCAGAGCCCGGCACTGTTGTGATGCCGAAAACACCGCACTCGTCATGGATGACGTCTTTTTCGAGTTCAAATTCTTCTTCTGTGAAAATATTGCTTGTAATCATAATTATACCTTCTTTCACATTTACGGATTTGTATATTTAATTTATTTTATTAACTTATTTATTTGCCGATAAGGCGGTAATATGTTTCCTCTAAAATATCCACATCATCAGTATTCCTTCTGAAACGGTCTTTATCCAGCTTTTCGCCCGTCTTGCTGTCCCAAAGACGGCAGCTTTCAGGAGAAATCTCGTCGGCAAGGAATATATTTCCGTCCTCGTCCTTGCCAAATTCCAGCTTGCAGTCGACAAGTGTGATGCCGATATTTTCCATATAGCCGGAAAGAATCTCATTGACCCTGAGGGCTGTTTTTTCCATGTACTCCAGCTCGCTTTCCGAGCAGATAGCCATGGCCGCGATGTGGTATTTATTTACATAAGGGTCGCCCAGCCGTTCATCCTTATAGGAAAACTCAAGGATGGTGCGGCTCAGCTTTTTGCCCTCTGCAAAGCCGAAACGCTTGACCAGCGAGCCTGCCGCCACATTTCTTATGATTATTTCAATCGGGAAAATACGGAGCTTTCTTATAATCGTTTCGTTGTCGGATACTTCTCTTATATAATGTGTGGCAATGCCCTTTTCTTCCAGCAGACGCATAAAGTGATTTGTCACCTTATTATTTATCATACCCTCTGAATATCTGCGTTCAATGCCGAAAACAGGCACATCGTCCTTATATTCTATAAGATACTCACTCTCATTTTCCGTCTTGAATATCCTTTTATACTTTCCTTCGTAGATCTGACCGAGCTTATCCATAATTTACTGAATACCTTCTGCCTGAAGCTTCTTGTCCTTTGCGATGACAGTATTTGTCATGTCTTCCTTCATTGTGTCCAGCTTCTTTGCAAGATCTTCTTCGTAAACGCCGAGAATCTGTGCAGAGAGGATAGCTGCGTTTTCAGCGCCGTCGATAGCTACTGTAGCTACAGGAACGCCGGAAGGCATCTGAACTGTGGAAAGGAGAGCGTCAAGACCGTCAAGAGTAGAGGACTTGATCGGAACGCCGATGACAGGGAGTGTTGTGTGCGCCGCGAGAACGCCTGCAAGGTGAGCCGCCTTGCCTGCCGCTGCAACGATTGTACCGAAGCCGTTAGCCTTTGCATTGGATGCAAAATCGCAGGCTTCCTTTGGTGTTCTGTGAGCAGACATGATTCTCATTTCCCATTCGATGCCAAAGGAGTCGAGCTTCTTTGCGCACTTCTTCATGATTTCGAGATCGCTGTCACTGCCCATTACGATAGCAACTTTTTTACCCATTTTGAACCTCCGTATATAATTGAAATTTTCTTCATAAAACACAGTTACTTGTGAGCATTGCGCCCACAAGTAGCCGAGAAAAACACTTATTTATTTTTCATAATATCGAGAATATACTTCTCTGTAAGCTCCATACCAGGAGAGGAGATATAAGCCATATTCTGCATTGTCTTTTCAGGTGTATTGCCCAGGATAGCGTGAACATTTTCAATGCTTACGCCCTTGAGAGCAAACTGAGCAGACTTGATTGCAGAGCCGATACCTGCGAGAGCCTTCATGATACAGCCCGGGTTGCCGCCGTGGCAGATCATGCCGACAACGGAAGCCGCCATATTGTCGATAGTCTGGCAGAGCTGGTCAAAATTACCGCCGAGAAGGTGGCAGATAGCAACTGCAGAGCCTGTGCCGCCTGCAACTGCGCAGCCGCAGAGAGCGGAAAGCTTGCCGGAATAGGACTTGATATACATTGTTGTAAGGCAGGAAAGCATACCTGCACGCACGATTTCTTCATCTGTCTTGCCGAATGCCTTACCGATGGAGAATACAGGCATCATAGCGAGAATACCGTGAGAACCGGAGCCTGTAAGGCTCATTGCAGGCTTTGCAGCACCGGAAAGGCGAGCTTCGATAGCGCCGCAGGATGCGATTTCAGCGTTCTTCTGCCAGTCGTCGGAAACTCTCTTGCCCGAGTTGTTTTCGATGAGGATCTTTGTCATTGGCACAACGTCCATTTCGATGCCTTCGTCAAGCAAGGCTGTGTCCATAAGGAATGCTTCCTGAAGGAACATCATTTCTTCGATAGGACCGTTCATGCAGTAGTCATATATTTCTCTGAAAGTATAGTTATTTACGCAGTCATCAGCCGCTGCAGCCGCTGCAGCTTCTTCGTTATTCTGGAAGATAACTTCGCCGTCCTTCTTCATTTCAACGATGTTTGTATGGCTGTTCTTTACTGTGACTTCGCCGACGCCCTTGTCTGTTGTGACCTTGGCGTAGATATAGATCTTGGAATCAATGCCCGAAAGGTCTGTCTTTACCTTGCCGTCATTGAGAAGCTGGCGAGCCATGACCATGTCTTCTTCCTTGATATCTTCGATAACGAGAAGACCCTTTGTGCTGTCGCCTGCTACTGCGCCGAGAGCTGCAGCAAAGTCCTTGCCCATATCAGGTGTGCCAGGGATAGGACATGTGAGAGCGTTTTTATAGATACCGGAGTTAAGACTCATTTCAACACTGAGGACCTTGCCCGGAACGATGTCTCTTGCTTTTGCACAAGCGTAGGCGATAGCGCCCGGTTCTGTGCAGCCGAAAGCCGGCTTGATGTCATTCTTAACGAAAAGCGCTAAGTTTTTCATAACTTTACCCCACTTAAATTAAAAATATTTTTACCATTATATTATACATTAAAACTTTCCTGTTTTCAAGTCAAAAATAGCACTTTTTTGCAATTTTTTCGTCAAAAATGGCACCTATACGATTTTGGAGAACTTTCGGACGGCAGGTCTTCCGCCCTGTTTGTTCCAAAAAGTAAAGATGCATTGCTTTACACCCTCCCATTTCATTTGTCAAGTAGAAAATTGCCCTGAAAATTTGTATATATTGCCATGCCTGTTTGTTGTCATTTCACTTGACATTTTCATCATAAACCTCTACAATATATAGTGCAGACAGGAAATGAAATTACAATATTTTGTTTTCGTTTCAGGCAAGAAACAATAGATATTGTGGCACGACAATTATTTAATCAGTGACGAAGTCACACCTTAATGCACCACAGGTGCAATTCATGAGCGTCAGCTCAATTCATGCCGTAAGGCAATTCATTCTGAAATATTAACTTATAGTTTTCACTTCACGACTCACACATACAAAAGGAGATATTATGAACATTGGAAACAGCGGTCTTTCCGTTTTGAAAAAGCGTTATCTCATCAAGGACGAGCAGGGCAACCCAACTGAAAATGTCGAGGATATGTTCAACCGTGTTGCCGACACTATCGCTTCTGCCGATGAAAAATACGGCGGCGATGTGAAGGCATCATCAAAGACATTCTACGACATGATGACAGACATGGAGTTTTTGCCTAACTCCCCTACTCTTATGAATGCCGGCAGAATGCTCGGTCAGCTTTCAGCCTGCTTTGTGCTTCCTGTTGACGACAGCATGGAAGATATTTTTGAAGCTATCAAGAATGCCGCTCTTATCCATAAGTCGGGCGGCGGCACAGGCTTCTCTTTCACACGTCTCCGTCAGAAGGGTGCGCCTGTAAACTCCACAGGCGGTGTGGCATCCGGCCCTGTCACATTTATGAAGGTTTTCAACTCTGCAACCGAGGCTGTCAAGCAGGGCGGCACACGCAGAGGCGCAAATATGGGTATGCTCCAGATAGACCATCCTGACATTCTGGAATTCATCGACTGCAAGGCAGACGGAAGCGAAATCACAAACTTCAATATTTCTGTCGCAGTTACGGAAAAGTTTATGGAAGCGGCTCTCAGGGGCGAAAATTATGACCTTATCGACCCTCGCACAGGCGAAGCTGTAGCACAGCTCAATGCAAAGGAAGTATTTGACAAGATTGTCACAGCGGCTCACAACAACGGCGAGCCGGGCATCGTATTCATCGACCGCTTAAACCGCGACAATGTTGTGCCGAATCAGGGCAAAATCGAGGCTACAAATCCTTGCGGCGAGCAGCCACTCCTCCCTTACGAAAGCTGTAATTTAGGCTCTATCAACCTTGTTGCAATGCTCAAGGAAACAGAAAAGGGCTTTGAAGTGGATTTCGAAAAGCTTGAACGCGTCACACGCAACGCTGTCCACTTCCTCGACAATGTAATCGACGTAAACAACTACCCTCTCCCTGCCATCGACAAGACTACAAAGGACACACGCAAAATCGGTCTCGGCGTAATGGGCTTTGCCGATATGCTTCTCATGCTCGGCATTCCGTACAATTCCGAAGAAGGCGTTATGATGGCTGAAAAGGTGATGGGCTTTATCAATAACACAGCCAAGGACGAAAGCCGCAGACTTGCCGAAGTAAGAGGTGCATTCCCTCTCTTTAATGAGAGCATTTATGCAGGCGGCAAGCCGATAAGAAACGGCACAGTTACAACTATCGCCCCGACAGGCACACTTTCCATCATTGCAGGCGTTTCCTCCGGTGTTGAGCCTGTTTTCGCATACGTTTTCATCAGAAACGTTATGGACGGCACAGAGTTTATCGAGGTAAATCCTATTCTCAAGCGTACTCTTGAAAAGCGCGGACTTTATTCCGAAGCTCTTATGAAGAAGATTTCCGAAGAAGGCTCTCTCGCTCACATTGACGAGATTCCTGAGGATATCAAGCGTGTATTTGTCTCTGCTCACGATGTAAGCCCAATCTGGCACATCAGAATGCAGGCGGCTTTCCAGAATAATATTGACAACGCAGTCAGCAAGACTGTAAACTTCCAGAGCACTGCCACAAAGGAAGATGTTCAGGAAGTGTATGAGCTGGCTTACAAGCTGGGCTGTAAAGGCGTTACAATTTACCGTGACGGCAGCCGTATGGGTCAGGTGCTCAATGTGGGCAAGGTCAACAACGGCAAGGAAGAAAACGCTGACGAATCTCTCGTTTACGGCCACATCATGCCTCGTCCTCGCCCAACTATCACACAGGGCTTTACCGAAAAGGTGAAAATCGGCTGCGGCAACCTTTACATCACAGTAAATTACGATGAAAACGGCATCTGCGAGGTCTTCACAAGCACAGGCAGACACGGCGGCTGTCCTTCCCAGTCGGAGGCTATCAGCCGACTGACTTCCATCGCTCTCCGCTCGGGCGTTGACATCAAGGAGATTCTTGAGCAGCTCCGCGGCATTCGTTGTCCTTCCACAATCCGTCAGCAGGGTATGTGCGTAACAAGCTGTCCTGACGCCATTGCCAAGGCTATCGAAAAGGTTCTCAAAATGCAGGATTTCGGCAAGAAAACCGAGGTAAAGGCTGAAAAGCCTGCGCCTGCTCCAACACCTGCTCCTGTGCCAAAGCCACAGGCTAAAATCGACGAGGACAAGCACAAGATGAAGTTCTGTCCTGAATGCGGCGCAAAAATCGAGCACGCAGGCGGCTGCGTAATCTGCCCTAACTGCGGCTATTCCAAATGCGGATAAGATATAGAAAAAGACTTGCCATAACGGCAAGTCTTTTTTACACGGGACGTCGAGGGCGCCGTCCCCTACAAATAGTATTAAAAGTAGGGGCGGGTTTCCACGCCCGCCCGCTTTTTCGACAATTATAAGTAATATCCGTTTGATATATTACCATTTGTAATCATAAATAAAAATATTTTACGAGTTTTGTCCCATTCCGGCACGGTGAATTGTCTTATATATAAAAGGGACATTCGTAAACGTCCCCTACACAGACAACATAAAAGCCTCCACGATTTGTGGAGGCTTCGTTTTACTTCATTGCGTCTTTTCTTAAATAATATCTTACGATTCGGTTATCGTTAAGCATTTTTTCGGCTGTTCCGGATACCTCGGAAACCAGCTTGCCGTTTTCGACACGCTGACCTGATGTATGTGTCACAGGGAGGACTTCCTTCATTTCGTCAAGCATCTTATTATAGCTTGGGCCTTCCCAGCCGATGATGTCAAACAGCTCGCTCATAAGATAGCACGGGCTGATTGGCTGACCTTCACCCTTGATTTCGCCATACTGAGCCTTCGCCGCATCATTCGCCCATATAATATATGGTGTGGAATAGTAATTGAAGAAGGCTTCATCGCTGTCGCCCAGAATATCCATTCCCATCTCCTTATAGACCGAATTGTCATCGCCGAGCCATGGATTATGGTCGCCGAAAAGCACCACGAAAATCGGCTCGTCGTCCTCGTTGAGAGTGTCGAGCATCTTTTTCAGCTCTTTCTGTGTATCCTTTACGCCGCCGAGGTAATTGTTGAGAATATCGCGGCTTGCATCCGAAATACCCTCGTTGAGAATGTGACCTTCGCCGTAATATGTCTTGCCGATTTCATAAGGGCCGTGATTCTGATATGTCACGCTGAAATTGAAATAAGGCGCTTCGTCCTTATGCTTTTCGTAATTTGCGATAATATCAGGGAAAAGCACGCTGTCAGGGGCAACATTGTTGTCATAAATGTCCTTGAAATGATTTTCTGTAAAGAAATAACGGTCAAAACCGAGATTTTTATTGATGTTAAGGCGGTTATAGAACCATTCGTAGCCTGGGTGCGCGCCCTCTGTGATGTAGCCGTTGTCACGGAGATAGTGGACATAGGACCATGACGGTGTTCTGAATGAGCCGAGAGAGGACATACCTGTCATAAAGCATCTTTCGGTGTCGATAGTGCCGCCTGCGAAAATATTCGTCACCAGCTCACCGCTGTAATTTTCAGCTTTGAGATCGTGCCAGACTTCATAGACCGAAGGCTCGATTTCAAGGCTTTCAAACTTGCTTAAATCGTTGAAGGCTTCCAGCATAATGCCGATGATATTAGGCTTTTTGTCCTCAGGAATTGTATCATCAGGATAATTTGCAAGGATCGCCTTTGCGTTTTCCTCGCTGTAGCCCTCAGGGGCAGGGTCACGCATCTTTGTAATGCTGTTGAAGAATGGATAGACAAAGCCGCGGGAGACATATCGCTGAGTGTCCGACCATATATTTATAAGGTCGTTGTTGGCAGTATTGAGGTAGACTGTATCGCTGAGATAATATTTCGGGAAGAAGGCAAAAGCAAGGGCAAGCATAAGAATCACGCTGACGATTCTTGTTTTAAGCGCCTTCATTCTGCCCGGGCAGATGAAATATAAAACCACAGTGCCCAAAATGATACAAGCGAAAAATACCACAAGACGAGGGGCAAAATTAAGGGTGTCACCGCCGCCGGTTATATTGAAAACCTCGCTGACAAGCTTGAGGTCCTCAAAATAGAATGGGTCATTTCTCATGGACAGCTTATAATAGTTGACCATCGTGCCGATGAAAATGACAGCAGACGGCACCAGAAAACTTATCCACGCCCTGCCGATAAGAAGATAGGCAAAAAGGGTGATGAAAATCACAGGCGCTATGTTGAGAATTGCGATAAGGGGATTTTTAAAGTAGCTTACAAGCATAGGCATACCGAAATTTGCCACAGAAAGCGCCATTGAAAGCACGCCGACACAAGCAGCGGCGCATATCATCATTACAATATGATATGCCCACAAAATGCCGGCTTTGCCCTTGTTTTGCTCAGGGTCAAGGGCCTTGATTTTCAGATTTTTAAGTTTCATTTTATTATCATCTCCGTTTAATGTAAAAATACGCATAATTACCATTATAATAAATAATACCATAAACCGACAGTTTTTTCAATACGAAAGCTTTTGCAAGTCATTCTGATTGACAGAAACGCCGACAGGTGCTACCATATATACATAATTACATTTAAGGAGATTGCTGTTTGAGAAAAAACAACACCTTGGAGATTGTTGCATAGCCGGGAGGCTTTGTAATAATTATTCCGCACAAGCCTCCCGTTGCAGACGATAAAATAATCTTATGCACGTTGTCGGTCAACAACTATCAGGAGGAAAAATAAAGATGAAAAATGACTATATTATCCGTCAGGAAAGAAAAGAAGACTATCGTGAAGTTGAAAACCTCGTCCGTGAGGCTTTCTGGAATACATTCCGCCCGGGCTGCTCGGAGCATTATCTTTTGCACATTCTCAGAGATAATGCAGATTTCATAGAGGAGCTTGATTTTGTTATGGAAAAGGACGGCAGAATCATCGGCCAGAATGTTTTCGTCAAGGCGAATATAAAGGCTGATGACGGCAGGAATATTCCCGTGCTTACCATGGGGCCAATTTCCATTGCGCCCGATATGCAGAAGAAGGGCTATGGTAAGATTCTGCTCGATTATTGCCTCAAAAAGGCAGCGGCGCTGGGCTATGGGGCAGTATGTATTGAAGGCAATATCGGCTTCTACGGCAAAAGCGGTTTTGGCTATTCCCACGATTTCGGCATCAGCTATCACGGTATGCCTAAAGGCGAAAAGGTGCCGTTTTTCCTTTGCAAGGAGTTTGTTAAAGGCTATCTTGACGGTATAACAGGAGAATATGCTCCGCCCGAATGCTATTTTGTAAGCGACAGCGAAGTGGATGAGTTTGACAAGGGCTTCCCGCCTAAGGAAAAGCTCAGACTTCCGGGGCAGATTTTCTAATTAACAGAGAACAGGCATGGCGCAAAGCTGTGCCTGTTTTTTATGTAAAATTTAAGTTTTATCTTTACTATTTGGCGATAAGATGATATTATATTTATATATGCGATGAAAATATGTGCGGCATATACACACTTTCTTCATTATGAGAATGGTTACACCTCATCCACCATCTTCGATGGTCCCCCTTCTCCTGCTGGAGAAGGCTAAGACAAAAATATAATTTTAAGGAGAAATATAAAATGGCAAATCCAATCGTAAAGATGCACATTCAGGATATGGGCGTTATCGAAATCGAGCTTTACCCTGAAATCGCACCTATTTCTGTTGAAAACTTCCTCAAGCTCTGCAAGAGCGGCTTCTATAACGGCACATTCTTCCACCGTGTTATCCGCAACTTTGTTATTCAGGGCGGCGACCCAACAGGTACAGGCATGGGCGGTCCGGGCTGGAATATCAAGGGAGAATTTGCTTCCAACGGCGTAAAGAATGACCTCAAGCACACACGCGGCGTGCTTTCCATGGCTCGCGCAGGTCATCCTGACTCTGCAGGCAGCCAGTTCTTCATCATGCACGATGATGCTCCGCACCTTGACGGCGATTACGCTGCTTTCGGCAAGGTTACAAGCGGCATGGATGTTGTAGACTCCATCGTTTCCGCTTACTATGTCGGTATGCGCGGCACTATCGAAAAGGTAGACGTAGAGGAATAATTTTAATAGTTAATTGTCCCTTCGGGACATTAAGGTGCCTGCGGCACTATCTGTTAAACGGTCTGCGACCTACACCTCATCCACCACCAAAGGTGGTCCCCCTTCCCGAATGAGGTCCCCAACAAGCCTGCTTGCTGGGGTGTGAATCAAGGGGAAGGCTCTGAAATTGTTTATTTTTCAATTACATATTATAAAGGATTACAACAATGGACACCCGATTACAAAAATTGATTTTTGAAAATCCCGCTGTTTTTAAAGTTTCAAAAGGCGAAGAAACTCTCTGGCTCAATCCGCTCAAAGAGCCTTTTGAGCTTATCAGGGACGAACTCTCCGTTACAAAGGAGCAGATTGCCGATGCAAGCGAGCGTCTTGACCGCTTCGCGCCTTTCATCGAGGAGGCTTTCCCTGAAACAAAGGAAAGTGACGGCATTATCGAATCTCCGCTGCGCGAAATCGAAAATATGAAGGAGCTTCTCTCCCAGAAATTTTCCATCGAAATCGCAGGCAGACTGCTTCTCAAAATGGACTCCGACCTTCCTATCGCAGGCTCTGTCAAGGCGAGAGGCGGCATTTATGAAGTGCTTTACTACACAGAAAAGCTGGCTCTTGAAAACGGCATCATCACAGAGGATGATAACTACAGAGAGCTTGTAAATCACAAGGATTTCTTCAATAAATACGCTATCCACGTTGGCTCGACAGGCAATCTCGGTCTTTCCATCGGCATTATGTCGGCTGTTATCGGCTACCGCGTAACTGTTCATATGTCACGCGAGGCAAAGCAGTGGAAGAAGGATAAGCTTCGCTCCTTTGGGGTAAATGTTGTTGAATACGACGGCGACTTTACAGAAGCTGTAGCCAAGGGCAGAGCGCTCTCCGACACAGACCCTATGAGCTATTTTGTCGACGACGAAAACTCCATCAATCTTTTCATGGGCTATGCTGTTGCGGCAGAGCGTCTTGAAAGACAGCTTTCCGATATGGACATCACAATCGATGAAGATCATCCGCTCTTTGTCTATCTTCCATGCGGCGTAGGAGGCGCTCCGGGCGGCATTACATTTGGTCTCAAGCACATTTTCGGCGACAATGTACACTGCTTCTTCGTTGAGCCTACAAACTGTCCGTCAATGCTTCTCGGTATGGCATCGGGGCTCCACAACGATGTTTCGGTTTACGATATCGGTCTCTCCGGCATCACTCACGCTGACGGTCTTGCTGTCGGCAGGCCATCAAAGCTTGTTGGCAAGCTGATGGAAAAGTTGCTTTCGGGCGTTTTCACCATTGACGATTACAGACTTTACGATTTTCTCCGCGACCTGGACAAGAGCGAAGGCATTTTCATCGAGCCTTCCGCCTGCGCGGCATTCAAGGGTGTGCTCGGTCTTGAAGAATATCTTGACGGCAGAGCTTATGTTGAGGACAATGAGCTGACCGAGCTTATGGACAATGCTGTGCATATCGCATGGGCAACAGGCGGCGCGCTTGTACCAAGCAAGGAACGCGGCGAGTTTATGGAAACTTATTTGTAGTATGTAAAAGTTCTCTCCCTCAAAGGAAACCAAGAAAATTTTATGGTAATCTTGCGATTTAATCGAAGTTTCCCCCAGAAATGTAACCCACCCCAGTCTGTCGATATGTGAGGAACGAACACACAAGGAGTCCAGAGTGCTCTCTGGTCCCGTGATCAAACTGCGTGGACCAGTTTGGGCATTTTGCTTCTTTTGTGCAAGCATAAAGAAGTCGTCGAAGACGCCCCACGCCTTGCGCGTGGCGGGGAAGTTTGATTTAAGCAAAGATTGAAATTATGCACAGTGATTTACAACAACCCCTCCACCATTCTGCCGAATGGTCCCCCTCCCCTTGCACAGGGGAGGCAGGGTAGTTCTTCTCAATATAACATTATAAAATAATATAAAGGAGTGTTTAAAATGCCTGAGATCAGCCTCAATATGCTGCTCATTTTATGTCCGCTCATCTTCCTCTCCTGCTTTGTCGATGCAGTTGCAGGCGGCGGCGGTGTTATCTCCCTTCCGGCATACCTTTTCATCGGTCTGCCATCCCACTATGCTCTGGCGAGTAACAAATTCTCCGCTTTCGTCGGCGGTATTTCGGCAACGCTCAAGTACATCACAAGCGGTAAAATCAACTTCTCCGCTGCCATCTGGTCGGCTGTCGGCGCTCTCATCGGCGCAAGCATCGGCTCCGGCTTTGCCCTTTTCATCGCGTCCGAAACTCTCAAGACAATCATGCTCATCGCTCTGCCTATCGTTGCGGTTTTCCTCGTCTGGCAGAAGGACAAGATGATTTCTCCAAAGCCTGTTGAACGCACAAATATTCAGAAAATCGTCATCAGCTTCCTTATCGGTCTCGGCATGGGCATCTATGACGGTCTTATCGGCCCGGGCACAGGCACATTCATGATTATGCTTTTCTCTGCCCTCCTCGGCTACGATTTGCTGACATCAAGCGGCTGTGCAAAGCTTTCTAATCTTGCAAGTAACATGGCGAGCGTTGTAATCTTCCTTTTCAGCGGCAAAATCGTATATATTCTTGCAATTCCTGCCGCTGTCTGCGGCGCATTGGGCGCATATTTCGGCGCAAAGTACGCAATCAAGGGCGGCAGCAAAAAGGTGCAGTACTTCATGTTCGTCGTGCTCATCATGCTGTTCGTAAAGTTCGCATTCGACCTTTTTGCATAAGAATAAAAAATTAAGACTTCCCGAAAACGGGAAGTCTTTTTTTATGTAACAAATTCTGAGCAAAAACAGGTGCGTTTCTGCTCACAAAATGACTCTTGAATTGGTTATATTTTTATGCTAATATGAAATCAAACAAATGAAGAACTCGCATTAAAATATATTTGTGAAAGGTATTTTGATGAAAAAAACAATAATAAGTATTATTATATTATGTGTTGTATTTTTTGCTTTTCTATATATGAATAGGGGATATTATATAAATGAACCTTATGATTACTCTATAGGATTAGCTGTTCCAAATAAAGTTGCTAAAAGAATGACAACATTAGCTTTGCTAGAAACTTTCTTATCCTATCCAGAACCACTTCTTTATACCTCAAGTCAGTTCGTAAATGATTATATAGATACTTTAAAAAAGTTCGATAATTATGGATTAAATGAACTTATGAGTAGAGAGGATATAGTAGATGCTTTATTAGTTAAGTATAACGAATTAGAAGTGTATACTGGCGAATATCACGAATTAGATGGAAGTTACAAGCAAAAGTTAACTGAATATGATGCATATAGATTTATGTGGATAGAGTTTTTAGCATCACAACTGAATTTGGAAGAAAATTCAGAACTTGTTAGTGCTATAAAGAGCAAGCATATATTATTTTATGATAATAATGGTAATAGGCGTGAACCATATTATCCATGGTACGAGTTTGCTTTGCAAAACCAAGAACATCAAGATTTTTTACAACATTTTTCACGGTGAAAGGAGTGATTATAGTTAATTTTATCGTTCGTGCACATAGACTAATTTTATTAGGAGGTATTTATGAAGAAATTATTATCACTAGTATTGTTGTGTTCTTTCACACTCTCTGTAAGTGCATTAGGAAGCATTGATACGCTTGAGCCTATAACTATGTATACCATAGACGAGCCATATCAATATCCAATTGTCCCGAGTATGGATGAATGGGCAGAATTCAATAGTAATATTGATATGATAAATGCTTGTATGGTCCCGCAGAGTATAGTTCAACATATGACGACAGGTGCATTATTAGAAACCTACTTAACCCATCCGTTAATTTCTAATATTTTCGCATATGACAATTATAGCGAAGCCTTTGAAATTATGAAGAATTATTATGGATTTGGTCTTGATGAGTTAATGCAAAGAGCAGATCTTGCAGAAGTTGTTTTGACTAGATACAATGAGATTGATGTGTTTGAAGAAGAGATGAATACAACATTAAGTATTGATGAACAGCTTGAAATCTACGAAACACAAATAAATGATTCATTTACTATGATGTATATTGAAACATTAGCTGCAAATATGGACTATGACGAAAATAATCTTAGTCATATCGCACTTCAATCTGCAATTGAGGAAAAAACAAATGATAAAATTGCAAATATTGAATTTTATGGTGCTACTGCAACCTGTTATTATGATTCTTTGCCGTCAGATTCTGCAGTAGATCCTATGGTTTATTTGGTTGCAGTTACAACACCTAAAGGAAATTTAGTAGATGCAGAAAAAAGAGAATTATACGAAGAATGGCCTGCCGCAAGCCTTCTAGCAGTTATGGAACGACATGAAAACTGTTATCGAAATGCAACTAGAGAACTTCCTGCTACCATCCTTTATAATTGCCATTCATATGCTTGGCATAGTCAAGCTGAAGGTAATGATATTACAATTTGGGATCCAAGTAGATATATGACAGATGGAAGTTATACTCAAATTGCTACTCCGAGAAGAAATGCGAGAATATATTATGATGCTCCAGTTAACAACAACAATGAAGGAGGAGTCCATTCTGGTATCGTAACAGCACTTAATCCTACAAGAGTTACATCTAAATGGGGTAACGGCGGATTATATACACATGAATATATGCATTGTCCATATGTTCACCCAGGAAATGCTAGCCAATATCAAGGAACAATCACGTATTGGTATCGCTAAATGAGAGGTATTACTATGAAAAGAATAATCGCAACGATATGTCTGCTTAGCGTACTGTTTACAATGTTTGCAGGTTTCAGCTTTGCAGCACAAAAACACCCAGACGACTGCACCTGTGAAAAGTGCGTCGTCTGCGTGAAAGACAAAGGTCTTGAATGTCACTGCCCGGCTTGCACAGTTGAGCCGAACTGGGGCTTGGGTGGAGGCAATGAGCCTTAATTACAACTCAATCCCAAACAATTCCAAAGCATCTTTACGGATAATCGCATCATATTCTTTACGATCAGTTATTCTGCATAAGTCGAGGGCATCCTTGAGCACAAGGGTGCCTTCTTCTTTTCTTTTTATGGCGCAGAGACCATAACCTTTATTTACGAGCAACTCGATAAGGCGAGTCAGACGGTTGACACGCATATGACGCTCGATGGCTTCGTCGGCTATTTCATAACATTCCTTATAATAATCCAATCTGCCGAGAGCGCGCGAAAGATTATACTGGAACATGATAAGAAAGCGCGATATTTCCTCATCGCTGTCCACATCCGGTCTGTTCTTAATATTTTCAACCAGCTTGCGGAAAATTTTTATTACCATTTCATAATCATCTTCTTCTGAATATGTATTGGCAAGCATACTGAGAACATTGTATTCATCGCGGCTGAGGTGCATTTTCTCTATCGTATCAACAGAAAAATCCAGATGAACAAGGCTGATGGCATCGTTCAATATCTTTCTTGAGTTTTCTATATCCTTTTCAACATGCAGAGCATACACAGCCTGAGCACGCATTATCTGCTGCTCAAAATATTTGTTGTCGTCTGTATGCTGTCTGCTTTCTTCAACGAGAGCAGGAAGCTTTTCAAACTCCCCTATGCGGATAGCATCTGCAATTTTATCGTGCAGAAGCATCTGCATATACTCATTGTAGGTCGGCTGGTTGATATAGTAGCTGACAGGCAGGTCAAGCCTTGTCAGCAGGGCTTCTGCTATAAAGCGTGACGGCTTATGTCTGCCGTTTTCAATGCGGGAAAGAGTCTGGCGGGAGCAGATACCTTTGCATAAATCGTCTTGCGACATATCAAGCTCTCTGCGGCGGTCGATTATTATTTTTCCGAAATATGTGTTGTCCATAGTTTGTCCCCCTTTCGTGGGTTATATCATTATTATAGCACAAAAGAAGATTTATTACAATTATCAGCTCAACTGACAACCCCTCCACCATTCTGCGAATGGTCCCCCTCCCCGATAATGGGGTCCCCGGCAAGCCTGCTTGTTGGGGTGAAATCACAAGGGAGGCTAAGGGGAGGGCGTAATATTTTGTAAATTTTTTTCATTTTTTCTCTTTTCATTTTCTCTATAATGTGATATACTTATTATGTTTCTATATGTTCATTTTTACATAGGGAACAATTTGGTTAAAAGAGAGGTATAAACCTATGTCTAATGGGGGTAACAATGTCTCCGAGGCTGTAGTTGAAAAGAAGGGCGTTTCCGCCGTTGACTTTTTCTGTATCGGTTTCGGCGCTATCGTAGGTGTAGGATGGGCGGTTTCCATCAACGGATGGATGACAAGCTGCGGCGGTCCTATTCCTGCAGCTCTGGGCTATCTTGCAGCTCTTATTCTTATGATTCCTGTAGCGCTCTGCTACTGTGAACTTGTTCCTATGCTTCCTGTCGCTGGCGGCGGTATGGCTTTCACATATCGCGCATTCAATGACGTGGTTGCAATTATAGACGGCTGGGCCACCTTTGGTGCCTTTGTCGCCATTATTCCGTGGGAAGCTATTCAGATCACTGACGTTTTAGGTTATCTCATCCCGAATATCAAGTCGGGCGAGCCACTCTATAACGTAATGGGCTCTGATATCTATCTCATTTCCATCATTCTCGGCGTGTTCTTCTCGCTCATGCTCTTTGCTCTCAATATGCGTGGTCTTGAAGCTGCTGCCAAGGTACAGAAAGTTCTCTGCTTCGTTCTCGTAGGCTCGGCTATCATCGGCGCTGTTGCTTCCCTTATCGGCGGCTCCATGGATAACCTCCAGCCGATGTACGATGTATCCAATCCAAACATTTACGGCGAAGGCCTCAAGAAGGTTTCCCACAGCGGTATGATCGGTGGTATTCTTTCCATCCTTGCTTCCGCTCCGTTCTTCCTTGCAGGTTTTGAAACAATTCCACAGGGTGTTGAAGAAGCAGGCGGCGACGTTTCTTCTGTTGGTAAGACAGTTGTTCTCTCCGTTGTTCTCGCTTGTGTATTCTACGCATTCCTTCTCTTCGCATTCGGTACTTCATGGCCATGGCAGGAATTCGCCCTTATGGACGCTCCGGCCGCATCGACCATGTTCAAGTCGCTCTATCCTGCTGAAATGTTCGGTCTCGGCATTTCCTTCGGTGAAATCCTTTACTGGTTCATCACAGTCGGCGCTATCGCTGGTCTTTTCACAACATGGAACGGCTTCTTCATGGCTTCTGCTACAATGCTTATGAGTATGTCCCGTGGTAAGATTCTCCCTGAAGTATTCTCTCATCAGGACAAGCACGGCATTCCTGTTCCAGGTCTTCTCGTCTGCCTTGGTCTTTCCATCGCAGGTCCTTTCATGGGCTCCAATCTCGTTGACTCGCTGACTTGCTTCTCCTCCGCAGGCTTTATTCTTTCCTGGTGCCTCAACTCCTGGTCTCTTGTACGTCTCCGCTACACAGAGCCAGACCTCAAGCGCCCATATAGAATCCCCGGCGGTCTTGTAACAGGCTACTTTGCTGGATTTATCACAACACTCATTATGGTTCTTATGTTCATCCCAATGAGCCCATTCTTCATCGGCGACCTCGCTGTTAAGATGTTCTTCGCATGGATGGCAGTCGGTATGGTTCTTTACTTCTCCTGCTACGGCAGACGTAAGGGTCTCACACTTGAAGAAAAGCGCGCTGACATCTTCGCTAAGATGAACGAGAAGTAGGGCAATCGCCTGACAAATCAAAATAATAAGTGCCTGTCTGTTTCGGCAGGCACTTTTACAATTTATCTACGGAGTATAATTATGGATAACAAAGCAGTTTTAACCGAAATCGTCCCGACAAATGCCATATTGATGGAGCTTTTCACATACGCTCTTTTCAGTCTTGTGCTGATTTTGCTGATGGACTGGTATGCGGCGAAGAAAATCGGCGGCAGGGACAAGATGGGCTATAAGGTGCTCAGTATGCCGCGGCATATTTCCCTCTATCTCATCTATGGCTTCACATTGGTGATTGCTCTGCTTTGTATGTATACCGATTTTACTGTGACACGCGGCACCCTTTCCTATTTCGGTATTCCCTATTTTATGGGGCTGACATATTATCTTATGCAGATGCTCAGACGTGTAAAATCCGAAACAAAAGGCGGAAATCAGCCGCAAACAGCAGTTAAAAATACTCCAAAAAAGAAAAAGAAGAAGAAATAAAGCTTTTTCTTGGCAGGTCGTCATAAATGCCGTCCCCTACAGTATAAGTATGAATAAAAAATTAAAGCCACTCGTCTGAGTGGCTTTTGTTATATATGCAGTGTGGTTTTATAAGGACTGATGCCCGCATCAGTCCACGGGACGTCGAGGGCGCCGTCCCCTACATTGGCATCTGCAAATCGAAATGGTCGCTACTTCAATACGCTCTGGATTGCGATGCAGCCCGGGCCGCCCTGTGTGATGAATGCAGGAGTGAGAAGCACGATTTCGATTTCTGTATTTGGGAAGTGCTTCATAAGCTCAGCCTTTGCGATTTCAGCGCGCTTCATATTATCTGCGTGGCTGATTGTGATGAGATAATTTTCATCTGTGCCGTCCTTCCTGAGCTCAGGAATGATGATGTCATTGAGCGCCTTCTGGAAGTTACGCACGAGGCCTGCCTTGATAAGGCGTGTGCAGTCTTCATTAAGTGTCATAACAGGCACAAGCTTGAGGGCGCCGCCGATGTAAGAAGCGAGAGGAGCAAGGCGTCCGCCGCGGCGGAGGAAGTCGAAGTCCTCAGGAATGAGGAAGGAAAGACCGTTTTCGATGCACTTGTTGACAGCGGCGATGATTTCGTCCTTTGTGCAGCCGTCTTCAACCATCTTCTGAGCCTTCTGCACCATATATTTATGAGGACCGCAGAGAGTCTTTGAATTGATAACTGTTATATTTTCTTTATTTTTGGACATTTCAGCGGCAGAGCAAGCCGACTGATATGTGCCGGAAAGACCGTGAGCCATTGCGATGTTGATAATATCGTCATTTTTGTCAGCCGCGTCAAAGAGGGCGAGAATATCGCCGATTGCAGGCTGGGAGCTTGTTGGGATATGACCTTCACGGACGATATTTATAAAGTCCATAGAGCTGATTTCGTCCAGCTCCTTATATGTTGCACCGTTTACTGTAACAGTGAGGGGCGCGACCTGAAAACCCTTCTTTACAGCGTCAGCACTTGCTGTGAGAGTTGATGTATCAGCTATGATTTTAATCATGGAAAAATCCTCTTTCAATATAATTAAGGCATACTGCCACTATAATCTATTACTGATAATATCATATTATGTCGTATTTTGCAACTGTTTTTTCAGATTTTAACATATAATTTTCAATATTAGATGTAAAAATGTAACACAACATATTTTCTGTCCAAAAATAAAACGGCCGTTTGCAGTAAAACGACCGTTTTTTGCGTATTATAATATTACACGATAAATCTTATATGATTCCTGCAACCTTATAAACTCGAACAAAGCCTGCTTTGTTCGATATGCTTACAGCGCTTCCCTCTTGAAAATCTTCTTCTTTCTGAAGTATGTGGATGACATAAGGAAGCGGCAGACGATATCGATTGACATGGAAATCCATACATAATGGATTGTTGTGCCAGGAACGAGATATGTAAATACATAAGTGAGCACAACTCTGATGCCCCAGAGACAGATAACGGAGATATACATAGGTGGCTTTGTGAGGCCTGCGCCCTTGAGCGCGCCTGTGATAACGCCGTGGAGATTCTGTGGGATGAGAGTACATGCTGTGATGATGAGGTAAATCGAGCCGAGGTCGATGATTTCCTGAGATGGTGTGAGAATGCCCATGAGGAACTTTCTGAATACCACCATAATCACCATAACTGTTGTTGTGATAATCGCCATGTACTTTGCAATGCGCTTGAAGTATTTGTGGCCGCTTTCAAGGTCTTTCGCGCCGAAGCAGCGACCGACAAGGGATGTTGTTGCGATACCGAAGCCCATTGTAGGCATATATGAGATACTTTCTGCCTGCATAGCAAGCTGATGAGATGCATAAGGAATATCGCCGTAGCTGATGATAGGCTTCATCATAGCGAGAGAGCCGAGCTGCCATACCATATTTTCAAATGCCGATGGAAGGCTGATTTTGTAGAGGTACTTGAGCTGAGCCACTGTGTTGGATACCGACTTTGTAAGCTCGCGGAACATATTTGTTATAATCTGCTTTTTGAGCATTATACCGATGCACAATACACACATAAGTACCTGTGAGATGACTGTTGCCCAGGCTGCGCCGTAAAGACCGAAAGCAGGAACGCCGAAGCCGCCGAAAATGAGAAGGTAGCCAAGACCGATGTTTACGATGTTGTAGATGACCGAAACTGTCATCGGAGTCTTTGCGTCGCCGAAGCCCTGAAGCACGCTGGCATTACACAGCATAACTGTCCAGAACGGGAGACCGATGCAGATTATGCGCATATAGTCGATCGACTGCACCATTGTTTCCTCACTGCCGCCGAAGAATCTTACGATAGGCTCAGCAAAGAGCGCAATAAGACCTGAGAAGAAAACAACTATGCAGATAAGCGAAAGCATACCGACTATTGAGGTTATCTTGAGATTTTCTGTCTTTTTCGCGCCTACATCACGGGCAACGCAGACTGTGATACCTACGCCCATACCCTTGACGAAAGACCACAGGAGCTGTGTCATACGCTGACCGATACCGACAGCATTGACAGCAAGCACGTCAACACGGCCAAGAAAGGCCATAAGCACTGTCGAGGAGATCATCTGCAGAATGCCCTCGATGGATACAGGAATTATCATTGACAGCACATTTTTTCTTATTTCGCTGTCGGATACTATTTCCCTTGGTTTAGTTTCCATAAAACCCTCCATAAATTTTTATTTGGTTATATTGTACCAAATTACAGCACATTTTGCAATAGGAATGTAATATAATATTTTATACAGATTTAATAAACGACAGCTCACACCTGCTGTCTGCGCGGAGCGACTGTAATGACCATAATTTACATAGATATTCTGTATATAATCAACAGCATTACGACATACATACTGCTCGACATATCGTCAAAGCTTTCGGGGGCATTTTTAAGGCGGAAATGCCATATCGTGGCATCGCTTTTGTCGGGGCTTATGGGAGTTATCGCCTTTTTCGCCCCATCGGGGGTGTTTATCGGCATTTTTACAAGGATTTTTATATGTATCACTATAGTCTCGGCGGCTTTCAAGCCGGACATACACGATTTACTGCGGCTTTGCGGCATATTTTTCATCACAAGCCTGTGTATGGGCGGCATTGTGATGCTCCTTTCCATGGGCAGCGTTTCGGCAAACGGGCTGATATATTTTAATATGACAGGGGCAAAATTATTCACGGGATTTTTCATCGGCTACATAGTTTTTAACACCATAATGGGGCGGCGGGCAATGGCAAAGGAGAGCAAAATCGTAACTGTCGAGGCGTTTTTCGGGGAAAAATGCCTTAAATTTTCCGCTATGGCAGATACGGGAAATCTTCTGCGTGAGCCTGTGACAGGAATGTCCGTGATTCTTGTTTCGCCTGAAATACTGGACGAAAACGAAATAAAAAGCCGCTGTTATCCTGTGCCTATGGGCACGGCAAGCGACAATTTCAGCCTTATTTATGCTTATAAGCCTGATATACTTATGATAAACGGCAAAAGGAGGGATGAGTATATGGTGGGTAAATCGGCATGCGCCATAAGAGGAGTCGGGCAGACACGGGGAATTATAGGAGGTAATGTATGGGATTTATAGAAAAGATTTTAAAATTGCTGAAGCGATTTTTCAACAGCGAGGATGGGGTATATTACATTGGCGGAAGCGAAAGCCTGCCTCCGCCCCTTTCGCCCGACGAGGAGGCGAGGTACATAAGCGTTTATGACGGCACTCAGGAGGACATAAGGCAGATTTTAATTGAGCATAATCTCCGCCTTGTGGTGTATATTGCCCGAAAATTTGAAAGCACGGGCATCAATCTTGAAGACCTGATTTCGATAGGTACGATAGGACTTATCAAGGCTGTCAACACATATCGAAGCGATAAAAACACAAAACTTGCCACCTATGCATCGCGGTGTATTGAAAATGAGATTTTAATGTACCTCCGCAGGACGAGCAACTCACGGACAGAAATTTCGATAGACGAGCCGCTGACGACAGACGGCGAAGGGGGCGAGCTTTCACTTTCCGATGTGCTTGGCACCGAGCCTGACAGCGTAAGCCGCCCTCTTGAGGATATGACCGACAGGGAAATTCTCCATGCTTCTCTTGAAACCCTCTCTCCCCGCGAGCGTGAGATAATCTGTATGCGATATGGGCTTGACGGCAGTGACGGGCTGACGCAGAAGGAGGTTGCCGAAAAGCTGGGCATAAGCCAGTCGTATATCTCCCGCCTTGAAAAGAAAATCATCACACGCCTGCGCAGGGATATGCAGAAGGTGATGTAGTATAGCTCCCTTCGGTCGCAGTTAAATCGCCTTCGGCAATGAAATTACTATCGTAGTGAAATATTCGCCCTGTGAATGCTAAAGTGCCTGCGGCGCATTGAATAGGCGGAATGTCGAGGGCGCCATTCCCTACAGAATACTTCATCGGTCAGCTTTGCTGACACCTTCCCAAATGTGGTATGAAACCCGCCCTTACAATATAAAAGCCACTCGATTTGAGTGGCTTTTGGTTTATTCTGCATCTTTAAAGGTTGGAGTGAACTTTTCACCGCATTTCTGGCAGGTTTGTGTGCCTAAAAATCCGTCGGCAGGCGAAATTGAAATCTTGTGAGTATCCATCGACTTGTTGCAGTAAGGGCATTTGATTATGATATTCCATTTATCCATCAGGTGCAGATAAATTCCGTAGAAAATCGCGGTCAGTATGCCGCCGACAGCCAGCATGAAATAGTAAAATCCATTGCCGATATTGCTCATTTTTCTGCCGCCGATATTGATTCCGAAATCGCCGACACCGGTTGCAATCAGGAGCACCATACATACGATGTATATGGTGAAAAGAGTCTGGACAATATTGCTTTTGTGCTCGATTTCCTTTAACGTGTAACGTCTTTTCATACTGCACCTCCTGTTATTTAATGTTTTCATTATACATTATAAACACACATAAGTCAAGATTTATATATATGTATAAAAAAGCCTTCCCCTTGAGGGTAGTGAAACGGCGACCGCGGTGTTGAATTACAGCCCGGTGGGCTGTAAGACCCGCGGCGTGACCGAGCCGCAGCGAGACAGGTGTCAGCGAAGCTGACGGATGAGGTGTAGCCGCGTGGCGGCGTTTATTTAATATGACTTCGTCACCACCTCATCAGCCTCGGTAAACTCGGCAGCTTCCCCTCAAGGGGAAGCCGCAAAGAGCATATTTTACTTTTTCTTTCCGCAGTTGCAGGCATTAGGGCAGCCTGCGCAGCCGCCTTCGCACACGCCGTTTTTCTTGATGTGCTTTACAGCGCGAATCATCAGCAGCGCGATTATGCCGACCACGAGAATATTTGCAAAAAGTTCCATTAGAAGAATACCTTTCCCACATTATACATGATAAATGTGACGATATATGCGAAAATTGTCTGGTATGTAAGGGCGAAAACCGCGATTTTGCCCTTGCCGATTTCACGCTTGATTGCGCCGAGAGCGCCGATACACGGAGCGCACAGCAGGTTGAAAATCAGGAAGCAATAAGCGGAAAGCGGTGTGAAAGCCTGCTGGAGATTTGCCCAGATTTCCATGCCGTCTTCAGCAACTTCGGCTGTGCCGTAGAGAACGCCGAATGTGCCGACGATGTTTTCCTTTGCGGCAAGACCTGTCAGGGTTGCAACGGAAGCTTCCCATGTGCCGAATCCGAGAGGCTTGAACACTGGAGCAATAACTGAGCCGATGTCAGCAAGCATGGATTCGTTGCTGTCCACCATTTCAAATGCAAAGTTGAAGTTGCTCAGCAGCCAGATTACGATGCAGGCAACGAAAATTACAGTACCTGCCTTGACAGCAAACGAGCGGACGCGCTCCCATGTGTGTTTGAAAACATTGCTTGCCTTTGGCATATGATATGCAGGAAGTTCCATGATAAACGGCGCTTCTTCCGACTTGAAAGGCTTTGTTTTCTTGAGAATAAGACCGGAAATGAGGATAGCCACGATGCCGATGAAGTAGGCAGAAGGAGCCACCCAGCTTGCGCCGCCGAACATTGCGCCCGAAATCATTGCGATTACAGGGAGTTTAGCCGAGCAAGGCATAAATGATGTTGTGATAACTGTCATTTTACGGTCGGATTCGCTTTCGATAGTACGGGAAGCCATAATGCCCGGGACAGAACAGCCTGTGCCGATGAGAATCGGAATGAAGCTCTTGCCCGAAAGTCCGAATTTTCTGAAAATCTTATCGAGCAAAAATGCAATTCGAGCCATATAGCCGCTGTCTTCAAGGAGAGAGAGCAGGAAGAACAGGAGGGCGAGCTGAGGCAGGAAGCCGAGTACAGCGCCCACACCGCCGATAACACCGTCTGTGATAAGGGCGATGAGCCATTCGCTTGTGCCGATGGATGCCAGCAGATTCTGTGCGCCCGGAATGATGATTTCGCCGATGAGAACATCATTCACCCAGTCGGTGGCGATAGTGCCGATAGTTGTGACAGAGATATAATATACGCAGAACATGACGAAGGCAAAAATCGGCAGAGCCAGATATTTGTTCATCAGTATCTTATCAGGGTTGAAAGTCTTTTTCACGCCGCACTTGTGGCAGGTTTTCATCGACTTTTCGATGTATTCATAGCGCTCTGTTGCGAAAATACTTTCGATATCGTCATCGAAAATGCCTTCAAGCTCCTTGCGTACTCTTTCGGCAGTTTCCAGAGTTTCTTTGGAAACCTCAATTCCGAGGCGCTGGTCATTTTCCAGCAGACGAACTGCGTAATAACGCTTGTAGTTCAGGTCACCAAGTGTGTTTTCCAGCTCGTTTACATGCTCCTCGATGTGGTGGTCGAAAATAAGGCGCTTCTGCGGCTCAGTTCCCTTGACAGAGTAGACCTTGTTGAGCAAATCTGTAAAACCTTCGCTTCTCAGTGCGGAAATCTCAACGAAAGGACAGCCGTAAGCTTCCTCGAGAGACTTAATGCAGATGAAAGTGCCCTGCTTTCGCACAACGTCCATCATATTGAGAGCCACAACGACAGGAATGCCTATCTCGCGGAGCTGTGTTGTGAGATAGAGATTTCTTTCAAGATTTGTTGCATCGACGATGTTGATGATGACATCAGGATGCTCGTTGATGAGATAATTGCGGGCAACGATTTCCTCGTTTGTGTATGGCGAAAGGGAGTAAATGCCCGGAAGGTCGGTCAGCGTAATGCTCTTGTCGGCAAGCAGCTTGCCCTCCTTCTTTTCAACAGTAACGCCCGGCCAGTTGCCGACGTACTGATTTGAGCCGGTCAGCCCGTTGAACAGAGTGGTTTTACCGCTGTTCGGGTTACCTGCGAGTGCTATCTTCATGGCTTTTCCTCCTATACAACTTCAATAAATTCGGCGTCAGCCTTGCGGATGCTCAGGCTGTAGCCACGGAGACGAAGCTCCATAGGGTCGCCCAGCGGCGCCATGCGTTCGATGTAAACATTAGTGCCCTTTGTCAGCCCCATATCCATAATGCGTCTGCGGACAGCGCCTTCGCCGCCAAGCTTTGTAACGCGTACTGTCTGACCAGGCTTGATTTTATCCAGAGTGTTTGTCATAATTAAAACCTCCCGAAAGTTAGGATTTCCTAACCTATGTTTTAAAAATTAGTTAGCTCTTGCTAACAACTATAGTTTACCATAACTAACTCAATATGTCAATAGACAGTTAGTGTAAATTTACCAATATTACCACGCAGTATGATTTGTGCTATAATTATAGTACACTTCCCTCTGTGCCTCCGCTGTATAAGGAGAGAGAAGCAAACTGCAGGGTGCGGCATCTTCGGCACACCGTGAGATGGTGTGTTTTATGTCAGTGTGCGTGTCAATATGATTTAAATGAACATATGGTTATATTACAACCCCTCCACCGCTGACCGCGGTCCCCCTCCCCGATAATGAGGTCCCCGACAAGCCTGCTTGTTGGGGTGTGAATCACAGGTAGGCTGAATTCTCTCCCTCCGTCATCGCAAAGCGATGCCACCTCCCTCGTCAGAGGGAGGCAAGAGGTGTGGGTGCAGCGCCGTAAAAAGTTATTGAAATATCCTCTGCATTGTATTATAATAAATGTATATGCAAAACAAAGAGAGGTAATTTTATGAAAAAAGGCGCGTTTTACATTGCGTTCGCCACGCTGGTTTTCAGCACCATGGAGATCGCGCTCAAGTTTGTTTCGGGGCAGTTTGACCCTATTCAGATGACATTTTCCCGCTTTTTCGTCGGCGGACTTGTCCTTTTGCCTGTGGCACTCAAGAAAATTAAGGAGAAGGGCGTTAAAATCGACAAATCCTCCTTCCTTTATTTCGCAATGCTGGGCTTTTTCGGCATTTTTCTTTTCGGCACATTCTATCAGCTTTCAATTTCACGCATACAGTCCTCTGTTGTCGCTGTAACATTCAGCAGCAACCCTGTTTTCGTAACTCTGCTCGCCTATCTTATCCTGCGTGAGCCTATCTCGAAAAACCAGGTGGCAGGCCTGATTTTTGACATTATCGGTATTCTTATCATTATAAATCCGTTCAACACACAGCTCGATGCCCTCGGCATTGTTTTCGTCCTTTTAGCCACATTCTTCTTCTCCCTTTACGCTGTATTGGGCAAGAGAGAGACCAAGAAATACGGCGGTCTTGTCGTGACTTGCTTCGGCTTCCTTATCGGCGCTGTTGAAATGATGATTGTTTCGGCACTCGGCAATATTCCTGCCATTGCAGAGCTTTTCACAAGCATCGGACTTGAAAAGTTTGCAAATGTGCCTTTCCTTGCAGGCTATACAGCTTCAAATCTGCCAATTATGCTTTACGCATACATCGGCGTTACAGGTCTCGGCTTCTGCGCATACTTCCTTTCGATGGAAAAGACTTCTGCGGCGGAGACATCACTGGTATTCTTCTTCAAGCCGGCCCTCGCCCCTGTGCTTGCCCTTCTGATTCTCGGTGAGCCGATTCCGTTCAATATGTTCATCGGTATCCTGCTCATTCTCGCAGGCTCCATGGTTTCAATTTATCCGAATCTTAAAAAAGCGCTGAAAAAATAGTAAAATAATGAAAGGCTCTCCATTCCGGAGAGCCTTTTTTACTGGCGGGCATGGAAACCCGCCCCTGCAATAATCCCTTGTTTAATGCGAACTGTATCAAAAAAGACCTCCGTCCGGAGGTCTTTTATTTTTTGTCTGTACGATATAAAATATAGTCTACCGTTGTCTTATGAAAATCAGCAAGCTTTACCAATATTTCAGTAGGAATATCCAATTCACCGCGTTCATAGTTGCTATAAACTCGCTGACTGCATTTTACTTATATTCTACATATTTTTCCTACCCCTCCACCATTCTACGAATGGTCCCCCTCCCCTCGCAAGGGGAGGCTGGGGGGTGGGAAAACTTTTAGCGGTTTTTCCGCTAAAATTCACTTTTCTTATTTTATTATGATATAATTACAATAAAAAGAGGTGAAATTATGACTATACTTGATGATTTTTTCGACGGCAACATCAACCCGGCAGAAAAATATATAAAGCCGGGAAGCGAATATCACTCCGTCACTTGTGAACTGACCGCAAGCATTGAAGCGCTGATGCCCTTTCTCAATAAAGAAGCCCGTATGATTTACGACAGAATCGAAGACCTCATGGCGAAACAAGGATATATCTCCGAAAAAGAGCGTTTCATCGAGGGTTTCTGTCTCGGCGCCCGGATAATCCTCGAAATTATGGCATATAAAAACTCCCCGTGGATTTCACGGGGAGAATAATTCTTACATATTAAATAATAACTGCGGCTGCGAGGAGTATTGCTATCACGATGCCCAATATCAGCAAAAATTTCCAGATGTGCTTGACGAATCTGTCGTAAGGAATTCTGCCCAATGTGAGGGCGCCCATAAGCACGCCGCTTGTCGGTGTGATAAGATTTACAAGACCGCTTGCCGACTGGAATGCTGTAACCGCAATGTCGCGTCCGACGCCGACAAAGTCAGAAAGCGGAGCGATAATAGGCATTGAAAGTGTTGCAAGACCGCTGGACGACGGCACGAAGAATGAAAGCGGAATATAGAAAATAAAGGTTAAAATCGCATAAGCCACATCGGAGATACCGCTGAGAAGCACTTCGCCCATGTGAAGCACGGAAGCTGTCATGCCGCCTGCGTTCATTACAACTGTGATACCGCGGGAAATGCCGATGATGAGGACGACAGAGAACAAATCCTTTGCGCCCGATACGAATGTATCAAAGAAGTGCTGCTCGCCCTTGCCGATGATGATGCCTGTGATAATTGCGCAGGTGAGGAAGAGCATTGAAAGCTCGGCAAACCACCAGTCGCCAAGCGGCACCATGTGGCCCAAAATATTGCCGATTACAGGCAGACCCGTGAGGAAGCTGTGGGCATCTTCAAAAATCGTGATGCCGAATTTGCCCGACCACGGCACGATGCCGAGGACCATAATGACGAAGGACAGGGCGAAAATCGAAAGAATAAGCTTGTGCTGGCGTGTGAGCTGTGCATTTTCCGAAACATTGGAGGAATATGCCATAAAATGCTTTTCATTTTCGGCTTTCTGGTCATAGACTATCGACTTTTTAGGGTCTTTCTTGACCTTTTTTGCGTAATTCATAACGAAAATGCTGCCGAGAACAACGCAGATAACGAGAATTATAAGGCGAAGCACAAGACCGTCACCGATGGAGATATCGGCAAAGCCTGATGCGATACCTGTTGCGAATGGGTTTACTGTCGAGCCCAGTGTGCCGAGGCCTGCGCCGAGGGCAACAACATAGACACCGACAACAGAGTCATAGCCCATTGCGATGAAAACAGGAATGAGAATGAGGTAAAACGCCATGGTTTCTTCCCACATACCGAATGTTGTGCCGCCGAGGGCAAAAAGGCACATAAGCACAGGAATGAGCAGATGCTCCTTTCCGCGCAGCTTGCGGATAACCGACTTGATGCCGACATCAATAGCGCCCGACGACATTACGACAGCGATATAGCCACCCATGACGAGGATGTATGTGGAGATATCAATGGCTTCCATAAAGCCCTGAATCGGTGCGATGAGCACATCCCATATACCCTGCGGATTTTTTTCAGCCGCTGTATATGTGCCGGCTATCGGCTGGAGCTTTTCAGCTTCGGGATCCACATATTCATAGGTGCCTGCCGGGACAATCCATGTGAGAATTGCCACAAGAGCTATTATTGCGAAAAGTGTTGTGTAGCTCGATGGCATTCTGAGTTTTTTCATTGGCGTTACCTCCTTGAGGGGGAAATTTTCATAGTATAATTATACTATAATCAAAGCGCAAATTTCAACAAAAATTCGGTTACAAATGAAAAAAATATGCCGTGTCCGCGCAGTTTGCGCAATTTACAAAGCCTTCCCCTCGAGGGGAAGGCTTTATTCGGGCCGTCGGGGACGCCGGTCCCTACACGGCTTCTGCAAACCGATGGAAAGATTCTTCGCATTCGCTCAGAATGACAGATAGTTTTAAGCCTCCCCTTGTTAAGGGGAGGTGCTGAACGCAGTGAAGCGGAGGGGTGTAGGGCGTAGCCCGTCTATTTAATCCACAACCCCTCCACCATCGTTCCGATGGTCCCCCTCCCCTTGTTAAGGGGAGGCTAAGTGAGATTGGTTGTAGGGGCGAGCATTGCTCGTCCGGAATATTATTTCACAACCCCTCCGACGGCTAACGCCGCCACCTCCCCTTGCACAGGGGAGGCTAACAGGTTTGCAACCGCACTTTTTCACTATCGACCGGCGAGAGCAAGCCCCCGCCCTACAGTGCCACCTCATCCACCATCTACGATGGTCCCCCTTCCCCTCAAGGGGAAGGCTTAATTTTACCCTACCATGCGTTTCATGGCGTCATAGTTGAATGAATGGAGCAGGGCGGTTTCTCTTGTGATTTTGCCCTGTTTCCACAGCTCGACAAGGCTTGAATCCATGGTTTTCATGCCCTGCGCCATACCTGAATACATTATCGACTCAAGCTGATGCATTTTCGACTCTCTTATGAGATTTTTAACGGCATTTGTTGCCGTCATTATTTCAAAGGCAGGCACTCGTCCGCCCTCTTTGCCCTGCACAAGCTGCTGGGAAACGACAGCCTGAAGCACCATTGAAAGCTGGACGCGCACCTGTGTCTGCTGTCCCGGCGGAAAGGCATCTATTATTCTGTCGATGGCATTTGCCGCCCCCAATGTATGAAGGGTGGACAGCACAAGATGCCCTGTTTCTGCCGCTGTGATGGCGATATTTATCGTTTCGGCATCACGCATTTCGCCTATGAAAATCACATCGGGCGACTGGCGAAGGGCAGATTTCAGCCCTGTCACATAATCTTTCGTATCAATGGAGATTTCTCTCTGGCTGACGATGCACCTGTTGTGCCTGTGCAGAAACTCGATAGGGTCCTCAAGTGTCATCACATGGCCCTCACGGGTGCTGTTTATGCGGTCGATAAGGCAGGCGAGAGTTGTGCTTTTGCCTGAGCCTGCAGGACCTGTCACAAGGACAAGTCCGCCTTTTTTGCGGCTTAAATCCATTACCGTTTCGGGAATGCCCAGCTTTTTATAATCGGGCAGGTTAAAATGCACGACACGCATTATAACGGCAAGGGAGCCCCGCTGTTTATATAAATTGACGCGGAAACGCCCCTCGCCGGGGAGAGAAAAGGAAAAATCATCGTCCCCTTCCTCGATATGCCGTGCCATTTCGCCCCTTTTTGCAAGGGCATAAATGCCCTCAACATAGCTCAGGGTGTGTTCCGGCTTTAAAATTTCATTGCCCTGCCTGACAAGGCTGCCATTCATTTTGAAGCCGACAGGGCAGCCCGCCACAAGAAAGATGTCGGAGGCATTTTTAGCTATTGCGCTTTTGAGGATTTCTTCAAGGGTCATCTTATTTTCCGTCCCATAATTCAAGGATATTGCCGCCGTATTCGCCGTTTTGGTTGGGAATAAGGCGGTATTTTTCTATTTCAAGCTTATTGTTTTCATTTTTTGCGCTGACATGGAGCGTCATGCTTTCGCCTTCGATTTCAAACTGGACTTTTTCGCCCTCATTCAGCTTTGCAAGCCGCTCCTGCGCCATCATATCGAGGGAATAATACTCGATAACGGCATTTTCCGCACGATTTGTCAGGGCGAGGTCGGCGTTTGCTGTCGAAAGGGCAAGAGATGCAAGAGATGCCAGCATAATCACGGCAAAGGCTGTAAAGATGAGCGCCGCGCCGACGGGGGATTTTTTCATCGGAGCGCCCTCCCGAATTCTATGGCGCACAGCTTTTCCGAGCCTGCTCTGAGGAATGGATAGGGGGCTGTTTTTTCGCAGGAGACCTTGGCTTCATAGAAGCTGTTTTTAATATTTCCTGTGATTTTCAGCACAAAAGCCGCCTTGTTTTCATCACATTCCTGCCAGTTTTCGTCGAAATATTGGGTAAAATCGCCTGTTTCAGCCTTTTCGATGGCATTCTGCGCTTTATATATGGCGTTGGTTTTGTCGGAGGACAAAACTGCGGTGTACCGCGCCGAGAGGAATATCCCCAGCGTGACCACGCCTGCAAATGCCAGTATCACTATTGAAATTATCATTTCAAGCAGAGGAGCTTTTTGCATTTTTTCACCTGTTTTTCGCAAAAATAAGGGGATAAACCCGATTATTTATGCCGATATTTATATAAATCCTATGATTTTCTTCTGTCACTTCAAGGCTTTCCGCCGCGGCTATCTCATAGCCGTAATCGGGCTGAAACTCGGCATCTTCCTCGCCGAAATATTCCATAATCGCGCCGTTAAAATAATAAATACGGCTTATAAAGCCGTCTTCATCTGTAATTATCTGTCCGTTTTCCGCCGAAACCCTGTCCGATTGGCGGATTTTTGTGGAAATATAGGAGAGCGCTGTGCGTGTCATGTGATTTTCTTCCATATCGGCGGCGATATTTTCATATACCGAGGCGGCTGTCGCTGTCAGCGCAAGGGTAAAGAGGGCAAATATCAGGCACAAGGTCAGGAAGAAAAGGCTTTGCAGGCTGTTTCTATTCATGGGGAATCACCGTAATTTCAGGCAGAATATTGGAGGCAAAGGCATCATAAATGACGGTGTATCTGCCTTCGTCCACCATCAGCCCGTAATTTTCCTTGAGATATTCTATGTTGGCAGGGTAAAAGCCCTCGATGGCATAGCAGGCGACCGCGCTTTTGTGTATGGCTTTTTCGAGATTTTCAAGCCGCTCGACTTCGAGCCTTTCATCGGCGGTATTCAGCAGTATTCCGACTGTAATGATAAGAATTGCCGTAAAAATCAATGTTTTTCTGCTCATTTTCTAACCTATTGCCGCCATAGCGCCTGTCAGCGGAAGGAGGACCGAAACTAAAATCATGCCGACGATGAGGGCGATTATTCCCACAAGCGCAGGCTCGACAGCGTTTATAAATGCGGTTACGCTGTCTTCAAGCTCGTCTGTGTAGATGCCCGAAAGCTTTTTCATCGCCTCGTCGAGATTGCCCGTCTGCATTCCGACGGCCGCCATTCGCGTAAACATCAGGGGGAATGCCTCGGTTTTTTCCAAAAATTCGCCGAAGCTTATGCCGCTTGCCAGATCTGCGCGTAGGCTGTTTAATTTTTCCCCGACCGCCTTGTTTCCCATGATTTCAGCCGACATTGCCACCGCTTCATCGAGGCAGGAGCCTGACGATAGGGCGAGGCTCATTGCCGATGAAAAGCGTACTGCTGAGCTTTTTAATGCTATATCCCTGATAAAAGGCAGTTTTACTGCAATTTTTTCAAGCTTCAACCTGCCTTTTTCGGTTTTTGAATATAAAATTACTGATATTGCGGCAAAAAATACGGCAATTATTATTCCAAAGGCGAAAAAGCCTGCCCCTTTGCCGAAATCCAGCATTGCCTGCGCCGCAGACGAAACTGTGCCGCCAAGCTGGCTGAATATTCGCCCGAACATGGGCAGGATTCTGAACACCAGCAGGGACACCACCAGCGACATTATGAAAAATAACGCCATGGGGTACATAACCGCCTGTTTCATGCCTGCTCTTATGCGTTTTTCCTTGTCATAATGGCATGAAAGGGCGAGAAGCACCTCCTCAAGCCGTCCCGAAGCCTCGCCGAGAGCCACCATATTGCAGGCATATTCGGGAAAACAGCCTGCGTTGCGAAGGCTTTTTTCAAGGGTATTCTGTTTTTCAATGCTTTCGCCCACAAGGGCAAAGGCTCTTTGCAGTTTTTTGTTTTTCATATCGCTCATACCATCGGAAAAGAGGGCATACAGAGGCACACCTGCTCTGAGCAGGTATGCCGTCTGCAAACAAAAAAGGGAGATTTCTTCCTCGGTGAGCTGATTTTTATTCTTCATTTTATCCTCGATATTCCCCCTGCACATTGCCCCTTTCCCTGTATGGCGGAAAGGAAAAACCATAGCTCGGAAAGGGGCTTGTGCATCTTTATCGGTTAGTTTTTACCCTAATATACGTATTTTATGCTGTAATTTGCTTTATTTGAGATGAATTTTGCTATGTAATCGCTGTTTTTAGCCGACGAAGTAAATGTGGGGTCCATTGTCGTCCAGCTTTCGCCGTCAAAATAGAGCTTGCCTGTTTTCACCCAGCCGATATCCTCGATATAGACCTCATTCCATGCGTGATAGCCGTTGCTCGGGGCAACATAGCCTGTCACAAGCTTTGTGGGAATGCCCAGAGAGCGTGTCATTGCCGCCATAACCGCCGCATAGTCAAAGCATATCCCCATCTTATTGGCAACCACCATATCCACATCGGGAAGATAGCCGCTTTTGACAGTTTTCGCCTTCTGATGGTCATATTTCATGGCATTCGTCACATAACCATAGACGATATCCACCTTTTCCAGGTCGGTTTCGGCATCTTTTGTGATTTCGCGGGCTGTTTTTATAACATTGGACTCGTCTGTATAGTTTACATACTGGCTGCTGCGGAGAAAGGGCGAATGTGGGTTTTCCAGCTTCACATCGACATAAAACGTATTGAGCACGCTGTATTTTGTGCCTGTGATGTTGCGCAGGACACGCAGCTTATACTGCCCGTCACCCATCTGCAAAGGATAAACCTCGCTTTCGCCGTTATTTTTAAGGTCGTATGTATAACGCTCGCCGTCCTTCTCCGCCATCACCTTGATGCGCTTATCTCCGCCGCCCGTATAGCAGGCGGAAAAATAGCCGTCCTTTGCCCCTGCGGCATCAATAGTGGCGCCGTTTGCAGTTTTCGATGTATCTGCGGCGCATACAGCCGTGGTCACAGCAAGGCCGAGCGCCAGAATCAATGATATTATCCGTTTCATATCGTACTCCTTTATATAATTATGGTGGGATTGTGCAAATGGGGTGGAAAGATCCTTCGCTTCGATCAGGATGACAGGCTTTTTTCTTGCCTCCCTCTGACGAGGGAGGGGGACAACGAAGTGGTGGAAGGAGAGAAACCTATCTAATCCGTCGGAGACACCGAAACTGTCAACTGTCCACTATCAACTTTCAACTGATGATATCAGGGGTGGAAATTCTTCACATTCGTTCAGAATGACATTGCCGAAAGGCTTCTGTTTTTCCCCATAAAAAATAAGCTGTGACTATATTATAGCAAAATAGTCACAGCTCGTCAAGTATTTTAGTCACAAATTATTATTTTATGACTTTTATTTAATTTTATTTATGACTTCCACGATGCCAGTTCATCGGTTTCCGAGGCTTCGCCCATAAGCTTCATAAGCTCAAGCTCGCTTCTGAAACGCTGGGTGACACCCTTTTCGACCCACTGCACAGTGCCCTGCCATGTGGCATTCTGCCTGAACTGCACCTGTACGATAAATGTCGCCTTATCCCCCTTTGGCTCAGGCTGGGACGCTATCTTCTTTTCTTCCATAAATGCCATCCTCTTTTCGTCATTATTCCTTTTCACGCCGAAAAATGAGCGTATTTCATGTGATGCCTGCGGAAAATTGCAGTAATCAAACACATTTTCAAGTATTTTCACGAAATCTGCCATGCACGAAACAGCATAGCCCTGCTTTTCCATACCTATATAAAGTCTGCCCTTAAAATCATAATTTTCCACGCCGTCAAGGCAGAAAACCGAGCGCACAGCCGCGCTGGTGTACTGTGGCTTTTTCACCATAACACGCCCTCCTACACAGCAGGCTCTATCGGCGTGACCTTACATTCAAGCGCCACAACACTGCCTCTGTAAACCTCGCTGAAGGCTTTGCGGATACGCTTTACGATAATATCGCTGTTTTCGTAAGTCACTGTCGGCAGCATTACGATATACTGTGACGGGCTGTAGCGTGAAACCACATCGCCTCGTCTGAGACTGCCCACAAGCACATCTCTGAGAATGTCCATCATCTGCTCGTTTTTATCCTGCGGCAGGCTTCCGCCCGAAACCGAGGAAACTGTAAACAGCGCAACGAAAATCGACTGTCCGCTTCTCTCAAGCATTCTTGCTTCTCTGCGGTATACATTCCTGAAAACCTCATATTCGCAGAAAAATGCGCCGCGAATGCCGTTTTCCCCTGCTTTTTCACGCAAATCGTCCTTGATGTTGAGAATATCGGCTTCGATTGCCTTTACACCCTTGACGATTTCATTGTAAATGGCGCGAAGCTCCTCCGAAGGGATAACGCCAAGCTCGCTGTAGAAAAGGTCGTTGACATATTCATAATATGCCATAGCCTCCTTTTTCCTGTCCATAGCAAAGAGGGCGCGCATTTTTGAGATGTGACAGCTTTCAACAAATGGGTCTATTTTCGCCGCCTTTGTGGCGACAAGGTCGATTTCTTCAAATCTGCCCTCTTTTCTCAACAGCTCACAGCATTTTTCCACGCTGTCGAAGAAAATGTCCTTGTATTTTACAGCCATCGGCACCGCCCACTTTTCATAGACGCAGTTTTCAAGGAAATCGCCGTTATAAATATCAATGACCTTGCCGTAATTTTCGGCTGTCGGCTCATTTTCAGCCTGAGCGTAGGCATTTTCCAGAAGCTCGGTGTCGATAATACACTCGATTTCGTCATTCCAGCGGCAGATGCCTCGCTTATTGATGATATATTCGCCGTTTTCACCTCTGCCGACAGTATCGAGCAGACCGCGCAGGCGGTATACAAGATTTTTCAGGGCATTATTCGGGTTGTCAATACCGTCCTCCCAGAGAATCTCCACAAGCTCCTCTGTTGTGACATCGCGGTGACGGTTTGCCAGCAGGTATTTGAGCAGCAGCCAGACCTGCTTTGTACGGCTTTTTTCGTCGGTAAGCACATTTCCGTCATACTCCATGGAAAAGGCGCCCAGCATATTTATTTTTATAGGTTGTCTTCTGATTTCTGCCATAAGACCTCCATCTGGTCACAAGTTTTTTATGTGCCCTAATTATATCACAGAAAAACCACAAAATCAACTGCGTTTTTCGATTTTGTGACTTTTTCTTGTGACCGTTTTGGAGAAGCGGTGTGATAAATCATATTTAGTAAGGCGGAATGTCGAGGGCGCCATTCCCTACAAATAATCCGTGAAACCACTTCGCAGAGGCTGATGCCCACATCAGCCCGCAGGACGTTGACAAGCACCGTTCCCTGCATGGGATTGTATAAAAGGGAAAGAGATTCTTCACTTCGTTCAGAATGACAGAAAGTTTTCCTGCCTCCCTCTGACGAGGGAGGGGGACCACGAAGTGGTGGAAGGAGAGAAACCTATCCAATCCGTCGGAGACACCGCACCTCTTCACTTTTACGCGGCGAGAGCAAGCCCCCGCCCTACAGGACACCTCATCCGTCAGCTTCGCTGACACCTTCCCAAATGGGGTCCCCGACAAGCCTGCTTGTTGGGGTGTGAATCAAGGGGAAGGCAGAAATAAGATTGTTCGCAGGGGGCGGGCATTGCTCGTCTGCTGAGGGATATTGTTATGACAAAACAAAAGCACCTCGGATGAGGTGCTTTTAGTTTTACTCTTATTATTCGTAATCGTCGATGATGGAATGCGGAATGCTTTCCTTGCCCTCCTTCATAACGAAGGAGCAATCGAGCAGAGCCTTATCGTCTGTGAGCAAATCACGCTTCCAGCCTGCAATATCGGCATATTTGCCGGGCTCGATAGTGCCAATCTTATCGGCAAGACCGAGAATTTCAGCATTGACCGCTGTTGCCGCCCTGAGTGTGCGGAATGGGTCCATGCCGTTGCGAAGCCATGCGGAATATTCTCTGCCGCACTCGTAATTCTGGTAGCCTACAACAAGGTCTGTGCCATAGCCCAGACGAATCTTGCTGTTTTTGAGGATTTCGCGGCTGTTTACAAGATTTTCTCTGTAATGACGGAGCTTTTTCTGGAATTCAGGGGATTTCTGCGCCAGTTTTTCCTCATCGAGAAGAACGATTTCATCGTAAGGGCAGAATGTAGGCACAACATAGACATCCTTTTCTTCGAGAAGGCGTGCCGTTTCCTCATTGATGAGGGAAGCGTGCTCGATGCCGTCGATACCCATATTTGCAAGGGTTGTGCACAGGTCTGTTGTATAGGCGTGAGCTGTTACTGTTGTGTGGAGGGAATGTGCTGTGTCGATGATGGCTTTCAGCTCATCGTCGGAAAGCTGCTTGTCCTCAGGGGAGTCATTAGGTGTGAAGAATCCGCCTGTAGCCATGATTTTGATATAATCAGCGCCTATCTTAACTTCGTGACGGACTGCATCGCGGAAAAACTCAGCGCCAGAGCCCATTGTTGGGTACTGTGTTTCCATAAAGCGTGAAAGGGCAGGATTTGTGGCGATTTTCTGTGTGGAGTCGCCGTGAGAGCCGGGCGCACAGATAAAGTGGGGAGCGGCAATCATACGTGAGCCTTCGATATAGCCCATATCAATAGCGCGCTTTACATCGAGGGAATAGTCCTCTCTGAACCAGCCGATGTGGCGGATAGTTGTGAAGCCGCCTGCAAGAGCCTTTCTTGCACATTCAGCCGCTGCGAGAGCGCGCATACCGTCGGAATAGAAGATTGCGTCCTTGTCTATCTCGCGCCAGTCGAAATAGCTGGCATGGACATGGGCATCTATCATGCCCGGTGTGACTGTAAGGTGTGAAAGGTCGATGATTTTGCAGTTTTCAGGGGTTTCGAGATTTTCGCCCACTGCTTCGATGTATTTATCCCTGATGAGGATTTCCTTGTTAAGCTGAAGCTCGTCACGGATGCCGTCATAGAGCTTGCCGCAGATGATTTTTATATATGACATGGTTTTTCCTTTCTTTTTGAATTTGGTGCGATATTTAATTGCAAGCAGGGATTTTATCTGTCTGCGGGAGCAGCAAGCGGCTCCCCTACAGATTTTAATAAATGTGGTATGCCTGAGGTGAGGATTAAATAAGGATTTACCTCTCCGTCACGCAGCAGCGTGCCACCTCTCCTGAAACAGGAGAGGCAAGTGAGATAGTACTAACCACAGGAGATCCTTCACTGCGTTCAGGATGACATATAGAGTTGTAGCGGGAGCAGCAAGCGGTCCCCCTACGGATTTTGATAAATGTGGTATGGATTAAATAAGGCGGAATGTCGAGGACGCCATTCCCTACAAAATCCCCCTTGCCTCCCTCGTCGGAGGGAGGCGAGAAATGATTATATGTAGTCCACAAGACAACAAAAGGACAGCGTTTTGATACGCTGTCCTCATGGTTTATCTTATTTTACGATTTCCTTCTTGTACTTTGCCTTGCCGTCTCTGAAAATGTTGCCGCCGTGGCAGTCGATAGCGCAGATGAGAGGCATATCCTTAACTGTGAACTTCTTTACAGATTCGCAGCCGAGATCGTGATATGCTACAACTTCCAGTTCCTTAACTGCTTCAGCAACGACAGCCGCTGCACCGCCGATAGCGCAGAAGTATACAGAGCCGTTTCTGATGATAGCATCGACAGTAGCCTGATTTCTTTCGCCCTTACCGATCATTGCGCCGAGACCGAGGTCGAGAAGGCGTGGGGAGAATGGGTCCATACGGCTCGATGTTGTAGGACCGCAGGAGCCGACCACTTCGCCAGGCTTTGCTTCTGTTGGACCTGCATAGTAAATGATAGAGCCGTCGATAGGATATGGAGTCTGCTCGCCGTTGTCAAGAGCTGCCATAATGCGCTTGTGAGCCGCGTCACGGGATGTGTAGATTGTACCTGTAAGCTCGATAGCGTCGCCTGCCTTGAGAGTCTTTGCTGCTTCTTTGATGTCCGCTGTGTTTATCTTGATAGCCATTAGATCTTATCTCCTATTCTTTTTACTCTTTCTAATATATCTTTAATTGATATTTTTTTACTTTCGTTTTCCCTTGTTTCCTCTGCTCTGACAGAATTTGCAAGGTCATTAAAGTCTGTGGCAAGACCGTTTATCTTGTCCTTTAAGCTTTCCCAGACTTCTTCTGTGTTTTCCTCGATCTTCATTGCGGGAACAACAACAGTTTTTGTTTTTATCTGCGCCTCAAGCTGGGCATTTCTCGCTCTGAGCGCTTCGATCTCAGCCTGATAGGAGCTGACGTCGATTTTACCGATGCTCTTTTCACGCTCAAGGGCAAGGGCAAGGACTTTATTTTCATTTTCAAGCCCTTCGATTTTCTCGTTTACCGATTTTTCTTTATTTATGTAGTCGTTGAGCTGAGCCTTGATGCTCTTGATGCTTTCAAAAAGCTCATTCTTCTCATTCTGAAGCTTTTCATTTGATTCACCCAGCGCCTTGTTTTCGTTATTCAGGTCTTCAAGCTCAAGGGCAAGGCTTTCCTTTTCGTTTTTCAAAGCCTCAACCGTATCTGTCAGCGAATTGACAGATTCCTGAAGCTCGGCTTTCGCCGTTTCAACGGCGTTGTCACGCTCGTTTATAAGCTTTTCGTTTTCCTCCTGAAGCTGGGTGTACTTTTCCTTTTCTTCCTCAAGAGCCGCCTTCTGCTTATCGACAAGATTATCAATATAAGCGATGACCTGCTCCTTGCTGAAGCCCATCAGGGATTTTTTAAAAATCTTTCCCAACTATATCACCTCATGCTTTCTGAGAATAGCCAGCACTTCTTCCTCGCTTTTTATGCCTACAGAGCGTGTTTTTTCCACACCGTTTACATAGAGGGCGATGCAGGGAATGCTGATGATGTTGCTTTTTGCGGCAGCCAGCGGAGCCGAATCGATGTCTACGCCGTACACCTTGACATTATCATAATACTGATGACCGATATTTTCAAGCCCCCACATCATATTTTTGCTGTTTTCGTCCCACTTTGCCATAAAAAACATAATGAGTGGACGCTTTTCATTCTGAATTATATAATTGAAATCGTCATTTGTCAGCATTTCAAGCCGTTTGTTATCCATAGCGCGCTCCTTAAAACTATGTCATTATATTATTATTTATATGTATACCCCATCCCGTATACTTATGCGCATAGAATTATCATTATATCTTATTCCATTATAACACATACTTGCAGAAAAACCAATGTTTTTTTCTTTACAAGAGGAAAAATTTTTGATATTATAATAAAGGTAAGTGGATTGTGCCCGGCTTCCTCTGACGAGGGGGCGAATCCTGTTTAATCTGTCGAGCCCCGCCCTTACATTATATGCGGTACGTCGGCAAGCGCCGTACCCTACAGAGATTGTGCGTATTTTCGGACCGTCGGGGACGCCGGTCCCTACAACTGTCAACTCTCAATTTTCAACTCAATATATGTCTCCGTAGCTCAGCTGGATAGAGCGTCAGACTCCGACTCTGAAGGCCGTGCGTTCGAATCGCATCGGGGATGCCAAAAACCCATTTCGTATGAAATGGGTTTTTTCTATAAAACCCCCGCTGTTTTATTGAGATTTGTAATATATTGTTGAATAGCCCCTTTTTCCGTGCTACAATGACCGAAGAAACGCTGTTTTTTGCCGGCTGCAACCATTGGTTGACATATTTCAAGGTTCAGTTGGTAGCTTTTTTTCTGCATTTTTTATAAAATCAAGTAGTAATCGGACGGGCAAACATCATCTGTCTTTCCGATGAAAGGTCATTCTTATGAATATACATCTTAAAATACAGGAGCTCCGCAAGAAGGCAGGACTTTCTCAGGAGGGTTTTGCCGAGCGGCTTGGCGTTTCCCGTCAGGCTGTTTCCAAGTGGGAATCGGGCGCAAGCACTCCTGACATTGAAAAAATAATCGCCATTTCCAAAATCTTTGAAATCTCTCTTTCCGAGCTTCTGACGGGCGAAAAGGAGGAGGCGCCTCTCTCCGCTGAGGCTCCGGCAGAAATCGCTGTAAACGATGAAAAATACGAGGAGCTTTTGCAGGACCATCTCCTGCAGATAGATGAGATGCTCAAAAAGGGAAAGAAAAAGCGTCTTATATGGGGCATTGCCATTATTCTTGTTGTGGTCATTGTGATTTTCGGATATCTGATCCATCACAACAATGAGCTTCACGCTCTTGAAGCCAACATCAAAACACTGCAAAGCGATATGTCCGGCATTGCCAATATACGCACCGACATAAACCACCAGATTTATTCCATCCGTCAGGAAATTTCCGACACCTTAAAGAAGGAATACGGCATGGTAAGCGATTTTGACATCGAATACCGCGATATGAGTTTCCCTGACCGCACAGTTGTGCTTGATATTTACGCTTCACCAAGGCTGTGGAATAACGGGGACAGAATAAGCTTTATCATCGAATCTGACGGAGAAAGGCTGACTGTCGACGGCATTTATGAAGACGGCACCGCGACGGCAACCGTTACTGTGCCGCTCACCGACAACATTCAGGTTTCCGCCTGCATTATAAGCGGCGGCACTACCGTGCAGGAAAGGCTTGACGACATTCGCTCGCTTCTCAGCCTTCATCTTTTAGATGTTGACGGACACGGCTCAATAAGCTCGACTTACACCGAAGGCAGCGACAGTTTTACCCTTGATGGCTCTGTCTCGGTTTTTGTAAGCACCAAGCTTTACGATGAAAACAAGTCGGCAAAATCCCAGATAAAATCCCTCACTCTTGAGTTTATCGAAAACGGAAAGGCAACTCAGACTGTCGATATGCTTGAGCTTAAGCCCGACTTCAATGCCGCCGAAATGTGCAATTTCAACTATTCGGTGGATACCATTGAGCGGCCGCTCAAAGCGGGGGACACCTATGAATTTGTTGTCACCCTCACCGACCTTAACAATGTGACATACCGCGGTGTGTTGGAGCGCATTGAAATAGGCGATAATCTCACCATCGAGCACGATAAGTCATATTACGGCAGTTTTGAGGCAATTCTGCCATAAAATACGGAACATACGGTTTCTCTCAACAGCGGATATCCCCGATAACAGCCATCGGGGATTTATCCCATTTTTAACCTGTGTTTCATTAAATACATTAAATAATATACATATTTCGGAGGCATCATTATGAAACAGAAAATCACATCTATCGGTACACTCATTGTAGGTCTTCTTCTCGCTGTTGGTCCGCAGTTTATCTTCAAGCCATGCCCGACAACAGAAAAGTTCATGAAGTGTTTCTGGAGCTGTAAGGCTCTCATCGTTGTCGGCGCTGTAGTTGCAATTATCGCACTTCTTCAGCTTATGGCAAAGGAAAAGGAAAGCAAGAAGCTTCTCTCGGTAGCCGCTCTCGCTCTTCTCGTTTCCGCAATTCTCATTCCAACAGTCATCATCGGCGGATGTGCAAAGCCTGAAATGGCTTGTAAGATGCTCACATTCCCTGTGACACATTCCCTCTCCGTTATCGGCATCGTGCTTCAGGGCATCGGTCTTGTAGGCAAAAACAAGTAAACAACGCGCTTTTCGGGTATTTTCGGTTGCTAAATCGGGAATACCCATACTGCGTTTATGAAAATATAAAATATCAAAGGAATTAAAAATGATTACCCAGACTATTGCGCTTAAAAATCTCGGCCGCAGACCTGTCCGTACATGGTGCATGATTTTCTTTGTTTTCATGCTGGCGGCTTCGCTTTTCCTCAGCTCTGTCCTTGTCGACAGTATGGAAAGCACAATCGAAAAGACAACAAACCGAATGGGCGCCGATGTTATCGTTGTGCCTAAGGAATTTGAACGGGAAATGGCAGATTCTCTCTTTCTCGGCGAGCTTTGCAACTTCACATTTGACAAGAAGTGGGTTGAAAACATCTCAGCCGTTGAAGGCGTTGCAAAGGCTTCACCTCAGCTTTATATGGAAACTCTCGATGCAGCCTGCTGTGCCGCACCTGTTCAGCTTGTGGCTTATGACCCTGAAACAGACTTTATCATCACTTCCTGGCTTGAGGACGAAAATATCCCTGCGCCAAAGAAGGGCGAAGTTATCGTAGGCTCTCTTGTAACTGCTGATGCAGAAGGCGGCGACGGCATTCTTCTCTTCAATACATTATTCCCTGTTATAGCTCATCTTGAAAAGACAGACACAAACTACGATACCTGCGTATTTATGACATACGAAACTGCTCAGGAAATCATGAGCAGTGAAAAGTGGTATGAAACATTCCGCGAAGAGCCTGTTACAGACGAGCTTGCTTCGACAGTCATGATCAGAATTGAAAACGGTGTGGACAAGAAGGATGTTGCCCGCAACATCAACTTCAAGATGGACAAGGAATCCCCTGTTTCCGCTTACACAACAAACACAATCATGAGCGAGGCTATGGACGCTTCCGAAAGCATGAAGGGCTATACATCTGTTCTCATCACACTTCTTCTCGTTCTCGTAATCGTTGCTCTCGTATGCGTATTCACAATTACAATCAATGAAAGAACAAAGGAATTCGGTATTCTCTCCTCTCTCGGCGCTTCTATAGGCAAGCTCTGCCAGATCGTCCTCGGCGAAGGCTTTATTATCGGCTTCACAGGCGGTCTTATCGGCTGCGCAGTTTCGGCTGTTGTTCTTATAATCTTCAAAGGCACTCTCACAGTCCTTCTTGAGCTTCCAAGACTCAATACAGGCTTTGGCTATCTTATGATGCTGGGCGCAAAGTGCCTCGGCATCGCTCTCATCGTTTCTGTTCTGGCTTCCCTTTATTCGGCATGGAAGGTCAGCCGCAGCGAGCTTCACACACTTATCAAAGGGGAGGAATTGTAATGCTTATCACAAAACAGCTCACAAAGACATTTTCCCGCCAGAAGAATGACTTTGACGCAGTTCACGAAGTGGATTTTGAAATAAAGCCGGGCGATTTCTGCGTGCTTACAGGTCCTTCCGGCTGCGGCAAGAGTACATTCTTCCATATGATATGCGGCATCACAAAGCCTGATTCGGGCGAGATTCTCTTTGACGGTCAGAACATCGAAAAGGACAGCGCTCAGAAATGGGCAGCCCGCAGAGCAACTGACATCAGCTATGTTCTTCAGGGCGACAGCCTGCTTGCCAACTTCACAGTTCTTGAAAACATCTGTCTGCCGCATCAGCTTTCCTCAAAGTCTGTCGATCTTAAAGATAAGGCTCTCGAAATCCTCCGCGAATTTGGCCTTGAAAATATGGCTGACGAATACCCTGCAAATCTTTCGGGCGGTGAACGCAGACGTGTTGCCATTGCCCGCGCATTTGTACACGAGCCTAAGCTTGTTGTAGCCGACGAGCCTACAAGTGACCTGGACGAGGAAAACACAAAAATCATCCTTGACTATTTCACACGCCAGGCAAAAAACGGCAAGGCTATTCTCATCAGTACCCATGACCTTTCCTTTATCAACGATGAAATGAAGCATTATGTGATGAAAAAGGGCGTTATGTCAAAAGTCTAAAATGCAATTTTAAAAGCACCTCGGATGAGGTGCTTTTTTATTGTAAAACGGGGCAAAATATGCTAAAATTAAGAAAAAACCCCCTCCGCAACCTGAGGTTGACAAAAATCGAGCGGAAGTTGGTGGTATTTTCGCCGATTTTTCACTAAAATCGAATCATAATAAATAAGGTTGTGCACACCTCACCATGTCCCAAGGAGGTAACTTTATCTATGAATATTCATCTTAAAATACAGGAGCTTCGCAAGAATGCAGGGCTTTCTCAGGAGGCTCTTGCCGAGCAGCTTGGCGTTTCCCGTCAGGCGGTTTCCAAATGGGAGTCGGGCATAAATATTCCCGACATCGACAAGATTATCGCCATTTCAAAAATCTTCGGCGTTTCCCTTTCCGAGCTCCTTACAGGCGAAAAGGAGAATGTTTCGGTTGCCGCTGAAACTCCTGTCCCCGACGAAAAATATGAGGAGCTTTTGCAGCAGCATCTTATGCAGGTCGATGCCATGCTCAAAGAATCGGGCAGAAAAAAGCGCTCAGGCTGGAGCATTGCTTTCCGAATTATTGCGGCGGTCGTCATCTGCTATCTGGTGCTTTTCTATGTCGATAAGCTTCAGCGTATGGAAAACAATATAAATAATCTCCAGAGCAATGTGGGCAACATCCGCACCGACATAAATCATCAGATTTATTCGATTCAGAAGGAGATTTCCGAAAGCTTAAAGAAGGAATACGGTCTTATCAGCGACTACACTCTCGATTACCGCGATATGGATTTCCCTCGCCGCACGGTTGTGCTCGATATTTCGGCTTCGCCGAGACTCTGGAATGAGGGCGACAGCATGGCTTTTATTGTTGAGGCCGACGGCGAGCAGCTTTCCTGCGAGGGAGTTTACAACAACGGCACGGTTTATGCCGAGATTGAGGTACCTCTCTCGGACAATATTCAGGTTTCGGCGCTTATCACCAACGGCGGCACTGTCAAGCAGGAGAAAATCGACGAGCTTCATGAGCTTCTCAGTATGCATCTACTTGAAGTGAACGGTCACGGCTCGATTCGCTCGTCACGCGTACTTGGTGATGACCAGCTGACTATGTCGGGCGATATTACTGTTTATGCTCACAGTAGGCTTTATGACGAAAGTCAGCCTGTTTTGTCGCGCATAAAGTCGGCAACTTTTGAGCTTATCGAAAACGGCAAGACAACTCAGACTGTCGATTTGCTGGCGGAAAGTATGAAAAACCGCCCTTATGACAGTCCTATCGACAATGTCCGTGCCGATTTTGATTATACTGTAGGCACTATCGAGCGCACCATGAAGGCGGGTGACACTTTTGATTATGTCGTGACGATTGTCGACAACAACGATGTCACTTATAAGGGTATTCTCGAAAGCATTATGGTGACAGACGACCTCTCTGTCGAGCACAACAAGCGCGACTACGGCGACTTTGAAGTAACTCTGCCTGATAAGGTTGAGTAAATTATATGAAAAAGCACCCATCCGGGTGCTTTTTATTTTGCGTTTGATTTTGTGGGAGGGCATACCCAAGGGTACTAGCTTCGCGTCGCGAGACCCTCCCCTACGGATATTGACCACGAAAGAGCAGTTGTAGGGGCGGTTGCTTTCCGCTCCTGTGAAATATCCCCCCTGTCCTGCGGACATCCCCCCTTTAGGCAAGGGGGGCTATTAAAGAGGTGTCTCCGACGGATTAAATGGGAGTCACTCCCTCAGTCAGCCTTACGGCTGCCAGCTCCCTCGTCTGAGGGAGCCAAGCGTCTTGTACGTAGGGGCGAGCATTGCTCGTCTGCTTTTTTACGCCAGTATGATTTCCTTTAGTTTCAGCAGGTTATTGCCGTTGATATTGAGGAAAAACGGGGTGTTTGCAGGGATTCCGCCGTCATAAGTGCCGCAGTATTCGAGAAACTCCGCTGCCGACGATGTTTCATAGAACAAATCGGCGTCAGGCTCTGTAAACTGACGATTCCAGTCGACAAACTCGAAAACCGCGCCCGAAACCTTGAGTGAAATGCTTTCCTCAGTTTCGTTGTGGATATAATAGCCGCTCGGCAGGTCAAGTGCAGGTTCGAGCTCCAGCTCGGCAATGCGCTCGGTGTCGTCTGTTGTGATATACTCCACAGGGTCGACAACCATTGTGCTGCCGTCAAAGCTCTTTATCAACGCAGGGGTAAAACCACCCATATTTTCGGTAATATCAAGCAGAAGCTCTGCCCAAGGAATGTATTTGTTAATATAGTCCCTGCCTCTGCTCTGTTCAATATTTCTGGCATGAGCCTTTAATTCAGCATACCACTCCGCGCCGCTTACATATTCTATCTGCGGAGTTTCATAAGTGACCTGTTTCACTATGTCGTCACAAACGCGGGCTATCACTTCCGCTTTAAGTCCAAAGCCAAAAACATTGGCTTCAAAGCCGCGAAAAGCATAACTTAAAGTATACTTATTCATAGATAATAACTGTTCGTATTCATCTTTGTGAGCTGAGATATACTTTTCCGTGCTTGAATGTTCAAGCGGCTCAGAAATTATAGTATTGAAAAGTCTGTCGATATTTTCGTCAGATGTGGTATCAAGGCTTTGCGGCGGCTGAAGCATCATAATGTGTGTCAGAGGATATGACCTTTGAATTTCACCTGTATTATAGTCTACAATACTGTATGTCATATCTGCCCTGCACATGAAAATGCTTTCTGTTTTGCTGAGATAGCTTGCGTCGCTTCCGCCGCCTCCTGTTACCTTAAGCAACGAGTAATTTGTTCCATTTATATAAAGTCCTGCACCTATATCGCTGAACCTCTTATTATCAGGATTATAATTGAAATAAGCACTCACACCATGAACTACATCCACTTCACCCGCAGTAGTGTTTATGGTTTCAAGAAGATATTCTGTCTGTATCCATTCTTTTTCAGAAGAAAAATATGTATTTTTAACTGTATCTTCTCTGATAAAGCCGACATTTTCCTTAAAATAGGCAATAATTCCGCCCCAATCATCATTTTTATACATATCGTATGTATCGCCAAGGAACTTGTCGGTAATATTCTCTCCATCTTTATCGAAAACATTTTTCCTGCCGTTTCTGTAAAAATCATTGAGAACATTTTTCAGCAAATCATAGGCTCCGTAGCTATCGCTCGCTTCGCTCAGCGGAAGCGTCGTAACTATCTTGTGGCTTGTATTATCAGCGTAACGGTTTCCTTTAAGACTGTCAATAATATTTTCCATCAGTCCATCCGTGCCCGATTCCTTGATAATATCATGATACTTATTTATTTCATAATCGGTCAGCTGATGAGGATTCATGGCATAAGTGTATATATCACCGCTTATACCGTTATACTGCACCGCATATTTATTGAGCACATCGGCAACTGTCTGATATTTTTCTTCTGTGGTGCCCTTTTCAACGCCCGAAAAGCCTATCACAATGCATAAAACTGCGATAACGGCAACAACAGCCACAGCCCAGATGACATTCTTACGCTTATTTGCGATAGCCGTAATGCGCTCCTTCATCTCTTTTGCGCCGCCCGAAATCGTAGCCGCCATAGACAGGCGGTTATGAGGGCGGTTTTTCGCCATTTCGATGAGAGTAACGCCATAGTCTCTGCTGCCGTTTTCCCCCAGTATTTCAAGTGCAAGCTCATCGCAGGCAAGCTCGCCGTCACGCTTGGCTGTGAAAAAGCTGAGCCAGACGAGAGGATTCCACCACCACATTACGACACACACCATGCCGAGGAAGTTCCAGAGGTTGTCCCAATGGCGGTAGTGGCACATTTCGTGGGTGATGACATTATTTATATGGCGCTCGTCACAGGCGGCTTCTGTCAGGTAAATCGCAGGCTTAATAACGCCGAAAAGGCATGGCGTTGTCAGCACATTTGTCTTATAGACGGGCAGATTATGTGAGGTTTCAAGCTTTACTCTGTCCTTTTTAAGCCTTGTGTAAAGGCTTATATTTACATAGCTAAACCAGAGGGCAAGGACGCCTGCTCCTGCGATATGTACGATACTGAACACCTTCGCCCAGTCGATATTTTTCTCCACAGGCTGTGGGGAAACGGGCTGTGGCGGTGTTATATTTTCGATAGTCGGAACTTGGGAAATCTCCGGATTTTCCGCTGTTATCGGCGGATAATAGGTTTCTCTGTCTGCCGTTTCGCCGATGTCATGGCTTATCGGCAGAGGGATTTCTATGCCAAGGTCAAAAATCGGCATTGGCATAAGCAGGCGCACCAGCACAATTAGCCACAGGGCGTAAATAAATCTGCGGCTTGTGCCTCTGGCGAAAAGAGCGCGGATGATAAAGACCGCGATTATGAGAAATGATGAGCCGAGGAAGTTTGTGAGCATAGTTTACTCCTTTCTCATGCTGTCGAGGATGGCGTAAAGCTCGTCGATATCCTCCTTTTTGAGACCGCCTGCCCCTGCCATGCTCGATATCATCATGCCGACAGAGCCATCGTAGACCTTGTTTAAAAAGTGACCTGTTTCCTGCATTTCTGCGTCATTTTTCGTTAAAATCGGGTAGAAAAACTTGTTTCTGCCCTTGTTTTCGGCGCGTACTGCGCCTTTCTCAGCCATTCGGCTGAGCATTGTGGAAACTGTGCCCTTCGTCCATTTTGTTTCGTCAAAAAGGATTTCGACCAGCTCTGTAAGGCTTTGAGGGGCGTTTTCCCACAGCTTCTGCATGATTTTCCATTCGCCGTCCGAGAGGATTGGGTGGTTATTCATAAATCAGACTCCTTTCAGGTTGACACTTGTCGACTTGTGTTTGATTTCACTATATCACAAAGGTAGACATTTGTCAACTATGAATTTGGACAAAATTAAACCCCTGATTTTCTCAGGGGTTTTGCTATTATATAACCAAAATTTCTTTCTGCACAGGGCCGTAGACCGCGAGCTTTTTATCCTTTGTGATGTGGACATCATATTCAAGGCGGACACCGATTTTTTCAGTATAGATTCCCGGCTCGACAGAAAACATCGTGCACGGAAGAAGTGTGCGGACATCGTGAGTTTCAAAATCGTCGAGATTTGCGCCGATGCCGTGACATTCGTGGCCGATGTTGTGGCCTGTGCGGTGCATAAGATACTTATCCACGCCCTTTTCGGCGAAAAATGCCTGCAGACGGGCATCCACATCACAGCCGCGAATCGGCTTGTTTTCATCGAGATGAGTCTGTATCATATCCCATGCAAGCTGACGGGCTTCGTTGACCATATCGAATATGCGCTGATACTCAGGGTCGATTTCCGCGCCCACATTCATGCACCACGAAACATCGTAATAGACGGCATTTTCATCGGGAAGTCTGCCAGAAATGTCGATAATAATTCGGCTGCCCTCTTTTATCTGGTAAGAGCCATGCTCCTCAGGCTCATAGCCCGGGTCGCTTGCATGGTCGTCCACGCCGAAAAACGGAGGGTCCATGTGGATTGGCTCATTGGCGATAAGCTCATTCATCTTCTGAAGCATCATCCATTCGTCGATGTATTCACCCTTGTCGACGCTTTCTCTTATCCACTTAAAGGTGTTGTCGAGGATGCGGTGAATGATAGCGCCAGCCTGACGATGGCTTTCTATCTGCTCATCGGTAAGCACTGCGCCGAAATACTGCATAAGGTCGGCCGAGCAAATAAGCTCGACACCGAAGGATTTTATGTACTCGACAAGACCGCCGTCCATTGTGGAAACTGTGGGCACATTGCCGTCTGGCGAATACTGGCAGGCGATTTTCATGCCCGGTTTAAACACCTGTGAAAGCACATTTTTCTGCCCTTTTATGCCTGTGTAGAGCAGTTTTTCCCCCGGAAGATGGTCCAAAAGCAGAGGCTCGATTGCCGAAAGGATTTTCTTTGGCTCGCCCTGCTTTGGTATGAAATAGAAAAGTCTGCGTGTGCAAGCTCTGCCGCGAAGGGCGAGAAAATCCTTGGTTATATGGTCGTGACCGTGATAATCTGTGAAAAGCCAGCCGTCAAGGTTGTACTCGGCGAGAAGCTGCTGTATTTTTGCGATTTTTTCTGTCATAATTGCCACCTATTTCTTAATAATTCGGTGATAGGCATTCTTCACAGGCTTATAAAGCAGGGCAATGCCCACAACTGTGAAGGCTGAATTGATGAATGTTGCAGGAATTGCCGTAAGCTCGGCAATGAAAGCGGCGCCGAGAGAGCTGCCCATGATTGTAAGCTCGATGGTATTCCATACAAGGTCGAGAACTGTGTTGGCGATGCCGTAAATCACCGAGCAGATGATGGCGTAAATGTATTCCTTTTTGCTGTCGCCGTCTGCCTTTTTGCAGAGGGCAAGGAAGATATAGCCGACGAGAAGGCACTTGATGACTGTGCAGCAGAATACGTTTGGAATTGCGTGTATATAGCCGTTCATAACGTCAAAAATCACATAGCCGATAACGCCTGCGATGGCGGCACGGACAGGACCGAGGCACACTATTGCAAGCATAACGAAAATGTGTCCGAAATGTACGAATGGAGTGCCCACAGCGGCAGGCAACGGGATTCGGAATGCCTGAATGCCCATAAATATGATTGCTGCAAAAAGAGCTGTTGCGGCGATGGATTTTGTATTTGTCTGTTTCATAGATTCGCTCCTTTTTGGTGGTATGATTTAATTATAGCCCTAAACTGATACCTTTTAAAGTGGCAGTTTTGAGGTTTTTGTGGGTGTCAGTTTGTTTGGAAGCAAAGTAAAAAGCCGTCTGCAAGGGGGAATGCAAACGGCTTTTTTGCAGCTTACGCTGCTTTGTATCAGGAGGACCGGGTGTCCGACCGCCTGCCAGCCTGTTGGCTGGGGAGTGTTTGAGAAAGGAAAGCTTAGTTGGATTTTACGGCGAGGGCATCGTTTTCGACGACAACTTCGATATGGCTGCCGTCTGTGACTGTGCCTTCGATGATTTTTCTGCCGATGAGGGTTTCGAGGTTGCTCTGGATATATCTCTTGAGTGGACGAGCGCCGTAAATCGGGTCGTAGGCATTGTCGCAGATGTAATTTTTCGCCTCGTCGGAGAGGGAAATTGTCATCTGTCTGCCTTCAAGACGCTTACGCAGGCGGTTTACAAGGAGGTCGATAATCTGGTAAATCTCGCTCTTTGCCAGCGGCTTATAGAAGACGATTTCGTCCAGTCTGTTGAGGAATTCAGGCTTGAAGGAGCGCTTAAGAAGGGCTGTCATCTGCTCTCTTGTTTCCTCTTTTATCTCACCGTTTTCGCCGATACCGGAGAGAAGATATTCCGAGCCCAAGTTAGATGTCAATATGATAATTGTATTCTTGAAATCGACCGTCTTACCCTTGGAATCTGTGATTCTGCCGTCGTCAAGCACCTGAAGAAGTGTGTTGAAAACGTCCGGATGCGCCTTTTCTATCTCATCGAAAAGCACGACGGAATAAGGCTTTGTGCGGACGGCTTCTGTAAGCTGACCGCCCTCTTCATAGCCCACATAGCCCGGAGGAGCGCCGATGAGACGGGATACAGAAAACTTCTCCATATACTCCGACATATCGATGCGGACTATCGAGTTTTCATCGTCGAAAAGCTGCTCGGCAAGAGCCTTTGCAAGCTCGGTTTTGCCCACGCCTGTCGGACCTAAAAACAGGAAGGAGCCAATCGGGCGGTTAGGGTCGCCGATGCCTGCGCGGGAGCGGATTATGGCTTCTGTAACCTTATTTACCGCCTCATCCTGACCGATTACACGGCTGTGAAGGGCTTTATCCAGATTCAGAAGCTTGTCGCGCTCAGATTCAACAAGGCGTGTGACAGGGATGCCTGTCCAGCGGCCGATGATTTTTGCAATCTCCTCCTCGGTGACATGGTCGCGGAGGATGGATGGGGAGGATGTGTCCTGAGCTTCGGACAGCTTTTTCATAAGCTCAGGCAGCTTGCCGTATTTGAGTTCAGCCAGCTTTGTAAGGTCATATTCACGCTCAAGGCGCTCGATTTCAGCGTTGACAGCCTCGATTTCCTCCTTGATTTTGTGGACAGAGCCGATATTCGCCTTTTCATTGTCCCATTTTGCCTTCATTTCGGCATATTCTTCACGGAGGGAAGCCAGTTCTTTGCGTGTATGCTCAAGATTCTGGATGGAAACGGCATCGGTTTCACGCTTGAGCGCCGCTTCTTCGATTTCATACTGCATGATTTTGCGGGAGATTTCGTCAAGCTCACCTGGGAGGGAGTCGATCTCTGTGCGAATCATTGCGCAGGCTTCGTCGATAAGGTCGATTGCCTTGTCAGGAAGGAATCTGTCAGTTATATATCTATCGGATAAAGTTGCCGCTGCAATAATTGCGCTGTCTGTAATCTGCACACCGTGGAAAACCTCGTAACGCTCCTTAAGACCGCGGAGAATTGAGATTGTATCCTCGACAGTCGGCTCGTCAGCCATGACAGGCTGGAAACGGCGCTCGAGGGCGGCATCCTTTTCGATGTACTTGCGGTATTCGTCAATAGTTGTGGCGCCGATGCAGTGGAGCTCGCCACGGGCAAGCATTGGCTTTAAGA
>SVKW01000059.1 GCA_015068285.1 Oscillospiraceae bacterium
TAATTTCCAGCATTTTTTTATCGCCTTGCGTTGAATCTTCCGAAAGACCTTCTGTTTCTATTCCCGCTTCGCTGAATGCGCCAAGCGCAAGCCAGAAGGCGGCATTTGACCAGTCACCTTCTGCGTTCAATGCATCAGGCGCTTTAAATCTGCCTAAAGTGGGGATTTTTATAAGATTATCTTTGCAGATTTCTGTTTCCATTCCGAAATCACGGAGGACAGAAAGAGTCATATCTATATACGGACGGGACTGAATATTCCCTGTTATTTCCAGTTCCGAATCCTTTTCAAGCAGGGGGAGCGCAAGGAGAAGTCCTGTAATAAACTGGGAACTGATATCCCCTCTCACAGTATATTTTCCCGCTGTAAGTCTGCCTGAAATGATGATTTTATCCTTATATTTTTCTATTTTTGCTCCGTGTTTTTCAAGCTGGCTGATAAGCGGTTCAAGCGGTCTTGAAATGAGCTTTTCCGTGCCTGTAAGGGTACATTCCGCACCCAAAGCGCAAGCTATCGGCAGCATAAAACGCAGGGTTGAGCCACTTTCATTACAGGGCAGAATGCCGTTTTTCACCTGTTTTATCGGCAAAATCTCAAAATATTCACCTTTATCGGCAATTTCAGCGCCTAAAGCATTAAGGCAATTTATGGTTGCCGCAACATCGTCAGATGAGCCGTTATAATACAATCTGCACATCCTATCGCCGAGGGCGGCACAGATAAGCGCCCTGTGAAGATGGGATTTTGACGAAGCCATCTTTATTTTGCCGCTGAAAGTGCTTTTCCCAATCGTGACATTCATCATTCTTTCCCCGCTTTCACGATTTCCAGCAGCTTTTCGTATGACATTTTTTCCACTTTGCAGCTGCCGATTTTTTGAGGAATTATAAGGCTTATGCCCGAATTGCCGCTCTTTTTATCGTTTTTCGCCGCATTTACAAGCTGCTCCGCTGTGTAATCACAATCATGAGGAAGCTTATACAATTCAAGGATTTTACGCATTTCCTCATATGTGCCATCAGGGCATATTCCCAGTTTCTGACAGCCTTTCGTGAGAACTGCCATGCCGACAGCCACCGCCTTGCCGTGAGAAATTCCGTAATTACTCAATTTTTCAACGCTGTGACCGAGGGTATGACCGAAATTGAGCAGCATACGACTGCCTGTGTCACGCTCGTCTTCTTCGACAACGATACGCTTGAGGTCGACACAGCGGGCGATTATTTCCTCGGTGATATATTCCCCTGTTTTAAGGTCTTCAAACAGGTTTTCATCAAAGACAACGGCGTATTTGATGACCTCCGCCATGCCTTCTGTGTAATTTTCTTCAGGAAGTGTTTTCAAAAGGTCAAGGTTGCAAAGCACAAGGCTCGGCTGATAGAAACTGCCTGCAAGATTCTTGCCTTTTTTCAGATTTACAGCCGTTTTGCCTCCGACCGAAGAATCGACCATGGCAAGCAGACTTGTTGGGATATGAACAAGGCGGATGCCTCTTAAATAAACAGATGCAGCAAAACCGCCAAGGTCTCCCGTGACGCCGCCGCCGAGAGTTACAACTACATCCTCGCGTTTAAGCTCGTTTTCCGCGAGAAATTCAAGGATATTATAGAGATTTTCAATGTTTTTGGCATCTTCACCCGGGGCAAATGTATAGACGCAGACAGATTTTGCCATAGCCGAAAGCTGATTTTTCACCTTTTCGCCGTGGATATTCCAGACATTTTCATCGGAAATGATGCAGATTTTCTTGTTGCCTATTATTTTTTCCACATCATGCGCACAGTTGTGTATAAGATTTTCTCCCACTATGACATCGTATTTTGTTTGCGTATTGACTGTTATCCTCTTCATTTCAGCCTCTTTCCCGTGCTTTCACACAAGCTAAGTGTATTTATAGTTCTTTTTTATATTCCGCTCTGAAAAAATCTGTCACATGACCGAGAGCTTTGACAAGCACGGCTGTTTCTTCTTCGTTCAGATTTTCGAGTATGGCATTGACCATTTTTTCGTGAAATCTGCGGTGATATTCCTGCGCTTCCTTACCGCTTTCTGTCGATGTGATGCGGACGATGCGTTTATCGTTTATATCACGTTCACGCTTGAGATAGCCCTTCTTTTCCAGCTGAGAAACCGCTGTTGTAAGTGTACCCGCTGTGACTTTCAGCTTTTTCGCCAGAATATTTGCCATGTTTTCCCCTGTCTTTTCCCCTTCACACACCACTTCAATTACGTGCATTTCCTTGACAGAAAGGTTTCTGAAGCCCTTATTAAGGGATATTTCTTCCGATTTGAGTATTTCATTGAAAGCTTCTACCAGAAATTTATTTATAACGCTGTGCATCTTGCCCTCCGTTCCTTATTATTTAACTGCCTTTTCCATTCTTTTAAGCACCTGCGCCGATATAAGCGCTGTCAGCGCCCCTGTTACAACTGCCGAAATTATCAGTACAGGCAGGTATGAAAGCACATAATGGGATTTCATTATCACCATCGAAGTGAGAACCTGACCTGTGACGTGCATTACCGAGCCGCCGATGCTTATTCCGTATATTGAAAATATTTTTGCCCTTTTCAGCATTTCCATTATTAAAACTGCCATTATGCCGCCTGCAAGCGAGAACATCAGCGAGGAAAATCCTCCGAAAAATGATGTGAGCAGGCATCTAAGGACAAGAATTATAAATGCGCTTTTAAATCCCATGAAAAACAGGGCGAACATACTGACTACATTTGCAAGCCCCAGCTTTATGCCGGGAAGCGGGACGATAAGCCCCAGCGGAATAAACCGCTCTGTATAGGAAAGAGCCGCCGCCATTGCGATGAGGATTGCAGACAGGGCAATTTTATATGAAAGTGTATTTTTCATAGGCTACCCCACCACGACATCTACTTCTTCCGAGCCTGTTATGCGTATTTCCATACGGTTTGGCAGGCACACTATGCTTTTTCCTGCTTCTGAAATACTTCCGCTGCTTACGCACACACCGCCCGGGCAGGTCGATTCGATTACGCTGATGCTTCCGTCTTTTACAAGAATATGATTTATATAATCGCCCTCAACGGTATATTCCTTTTCGCCGACGGCAGACAGGTCTATACGCATAATTTCCTTGCCGTCTCTGAGAATTATTGCAGTGCTGCCCTCAGCTTCTGTCCGGGCAAAGTATGTTATAATGCCGACAGCCATTACAAGAGCGGCAATGAGTATGAGAATATCTGCCTTTTTCGGCACAAGACTTGTAGATTTATATTCCATCTTACCTCAAAAATATATACTGCACCCCATATTCAAAGGGGGTGTATTTCCAAAAAGCCTGCCTCCGGACAGACCGAAAGCAGGCTTCACCTTAAGCTTGAAATTTTCCTTTTTTACGAGTTCTTCTGCCGTTTGCAGACTTCTTCCGCGGCTTATACACAACAAGGAGCAGACCTGCACCGACACTCATAAGCGCAAGACCATAATAGGCACCTGAGCCCGAAATGAGACCGCAAAGCGCAAATATCACCCCTGCGGCAACCAATATCAATCCCGACAATCTCAGCGGCATGGTTTACCTCCTTACTGCATTTTTGCAAACGCGCAATAATTTAGACGTTGAATCTGAAGAGAACGACGTCGCCGTCCTGGAACACATATTCCTTGCCTTCGCTTCGTACAAGGCCCTGTTCCTTTGCAACTACCATTGAGCCGCATTCGATGAGCTTGTCATAAGCGATGACTTCTGCGCGGATAAAGCCGCGTTCAAAGTCCGTATGGATCTTACCTGCAGCCTGCGGAGCCTTTGTTCCGCGCTTGATTGTCCATGCTCTGACTTCCTGCTCACCTGCTGTGAGGAAGGAAATAAGGCCGAGGAGGCTGTAGGACTTGGCAATAAGTCTGTCAAGACCGGATTCTTCAAAGCCCATTTCAGAGAGGAAAAGCTCCTTTTCCTCCTTTGTCATTTCAGAGATTTCTTCTTCAAGCTTTGCGCAGATAGGAAGAACATCATAGCCTTCTTCTGCTGCGATCTTTTCGACAGCCTTGAACATTTCATTTGTATGATAATCGCCTGCAAAGTCATTTTCATTCATATTTGCAGCGTAGAGGACAGGCTTATAAGAGAGAAGGTCGATTGTATCGATGATTTCCTTCTGTTCTTCTGTTGCTTCAAAGGAGCGTGCTGTCTTGCCGTTTTCAAGATGCTCGATAAGCTCGTTGATTGTGTCAAGCTCAAACTGGAGAGTCTTGTCGCCCTTGAGAGCCTTCATTGTCTTATCCTTTCTTCTTTCGAGGATTTCAAGGTCGGAGAGAATAAGCTCGAGGTTGATTGTTTCGATATCTCTGCCAGGAGCGACAGAGCCGTCGACATGTATGATATTCACATCTTCAAAGCAGCGTACAACGTGAACGATAACGTCGACCTGTCTGATGTGGGAGAGGAACTTGTTGCCCAAGCCTTCACCCTTGGATGCGCCCTTGACAAGACCTGCGATATCGACGAATTCGATTACGGCAGGAGTTACCTTCTTGGCGTTATACATCTTGTCGAGAACATCAAGGCGCTTGTCAGGAACTGTGACGATACCGACGTTTGGCTCGATTGTGCAGAACGGATAGTTTGCGCTCTGTGCCTTGAGATTTGTGAGAGCATTGAAGAGTGTGCTCTTGCCTACATTTGGAAGACCTACGATACCAAGTTTCATATATTAAAAACTCACTTTCTACATAATTTTTCTATTATATTATACAGTATACTTGCGAAAAAGTAAAGAGATAGATTTGAAAGTATATACATTTTTTTGTGTCTATGCTTCGTAATATAACTTTATATCAAACGGATTTCACTTCCTCAGTCTCGCATACGCTCGACAGCTCCCTCGTCTGAGGGAGCCGAGTGTCGTTTTCAGCATCCGGATTTTCGGAATTAAATCCATTATTTATTTGCAACGCTTCAGGTTATTTTTGTTTTATTTGTAAATTTCACAAATTGTTGATGAAATTTATCTGAAGATAATGTATAATAGATATATTAAATAAAACGCACTATCTGTTTCCCAAAAGGAGAATGAAAATATGTCTAAACGTATACTTATTGCAGAGGACGACGGCAATATCCGCGAGCTTCTGCGCATCTATCTTGAACAGGAAGGCTACAAGGTCGATGTGACCTGCAACGGCGGCGAAGCGCTGGCGCAGTTCAAGCGTGAACGCCCTGACCTTGTTATTCTTGACATTATGATGCCTGTTGTCGACGGTCTTGAGGTTTTGCGTGAAATCAGAAAGAGCCACAAGACTCCTGTCATTATGATAACAGCAAAGAGCCAGACTTTTGACAAGGTCACAGGTCTTGAGCTTGGCGCAGACGACTATATCACAAAGCCGTTTGAAATGCGCGAAGTAATCGCCCGTATCCGCGCTCTTTTCAGACGCATTGAAACGGTTTCTTCGGGCAGTATTCTGCAGTTTGACAATCTTATCATTGACAAAAACGCCTATACTCTCATTGTAAAGGGCGAGGTTATGGAAATTCCTCCGAAGGAGATCGAGCTTCTTTACTATCTTGCCTCCTCCCCTAACAGAGTTTTCACACGCGCTCAGCTTCTTGACGACGTATGGGGCTTTGATTATTTCGGCGATACAAGAACGGTTGACGTCCATGTCAAGCGTCTCCGTGAAAAACTTACAGGTGTCAGCACAAAGTGGGAAATCAAGACTGTATGGGGTGTAGGCTATAAATTTGAGCTGGAAGGCTAATATATGACCTCTCTTTTCAAGCGTTATATGCTTTCCTACGGGCTTGTCATAATTGTCGCTTTTTCGATTCTGGGCGGTATGTTTTTTGCGCAGACCAACTCTCTCGCCCTTGAAGAAAAGAAGCTTACTCTTTCCGACACTGTCCAGAAAGCAGCCGAAAGTACCATGAGCTACCTTTCCGCCGGCAAGGAAGTCAACGGCTTTCTTGCTCAGCAGGCGCTGGAGAACAATTTCCGCATAAACCTTATGCAGCTCTCCAGCTATTCGGGGGCTTCAATCTACATCGCAAACAACGAAGGTCTTATTCTGAGAACCTCTTTCCCCGGGGAGCACAGCAGCCAGCCGGGGGATCTTCTGCCTGAAATCGTTGTCACACAGCTTTTGCAGACAGGAGTGTTTTCCGAAGTAGGTCTTCTTAACGGATTTCTCACCGAACCTCACTTTACACAAGGCGTCACTCTCAAAACACCTTCCGGAGACACCGACATTCTCGTCGTTGTTTCCATCCCCGCAGAGGCTTCCATGAGATTTTCCCAGAATATGATAAGAATATTCCTGTGGTATCTCATAGCCATCATTATCATAACTCTTATCGCAACCTATCTCATTGTAAAGCAGACCTCCGGCCCTATCGTCGCCCTCAGTAAGGCGGCTCAAAGCTTTGCCCGCGGAGACTTTTCGCGCCGTGTTCAGCTCCCAAAATACCATGACGAGCTTTACACTCTCACCGACAGCTTCAACAGTATGGCCGACGAAATAATGAAGAACGAAAACGAGCGCAAGGGGCTCATCGCCAACGTTTCTCACGACCTGAGAACGCCTATGACGACGATTTCCGGCTTTGTCGATGCCATGATAGACGGCACTATCAAGCCCGAAAATCAGGACAAGTATCTCCACATCATTTCCGACGAGGTAAAGCGTCTTTCACGCCTTGCCAACGATATGGTTGAGCTTTCACGCTTCCAGTCGGACACATTTGAGTTTACTCCGACTTCATTTGACCTTACAGAAGTCGTCCGACGAATCGTTATTTCTTTTGAGCAGAAAATCATCGCCAAAAATATCGAGATAGATATGGACATCCCCGATGTGCTCAATATTTATGCCGACCGTGACTCGGTTTTCCGCGTGATTTACAATCTGACAGACAACGCTGTTAAGTTTACCAACCAGAATGGCAGAATGGCATTCAAGATAAGCCAGAGCGGCGGCAAGGCTGTTATGAGCATTGAAAACTCAGGCACTCCTATTCCGCCCGATGAGGCAAAGAATGTCTTTGAGCGTTTTTATAAGCTGGATAAATCCCGCAGCGAAAACAAGCAAGGAGCAGGACTGGGGCTTTACATTGCCAAGACTATCGTCGGCAGACACGGCGGCGATATTTACGCCACAAGCCTGCCTGACGGCACAAGATTCACCTTTAATCTTCCAATAAAGGGACTGAAAGATGAAGTATAACAACATAGTAAAGGGACGGTTTATAAGCCGTCCCAATCGTTTTATTGCCCTCTGTGAAATCGGGGGCGAGGTTTATAAATGCCACGTCAAAAACACAGGCCGCTGCCGTGAATTGCTGACAGAAAATGCCGTCGTATATCTTGACAAGGCGGAAAATGAGGGCAGAAAAACTCCCTATGACCTTGTGAAAGTATGTAAAGGTGATTTACTTGTCAATATGGACAGCAACGCGCCTAACAAGGTTTTTCACGAGTATATTCCGAAGTTATTCGGTGATGTTGTGAAAATCAAGCCCGAATATACCTACGGCAATTCGAGAATTGATTTTTATGTTGAAACACTGTCCGATAAAAAGCTCATTGAGATAAAGGGCGTCACCCTTGAGAATGACGGCATTGCCCGTTTTCCCGATGCTCCTACTGAAAGAGGCATCAAGCATATTCATGAGCTTATCGAGGCGAAGAAGTCAGGCTTTGACTGCTATATTGCTTTCATCGTGCAGATGGAGGGGATGCGGGAGTTTCGCCCCAACTGGGACACCCACCCTGCTTTCGGCGAGGCTCTTATCGAGGCTCGGAATAATGGCGTGAAAATCATTGCCCTCGGCTGCACAGTCACCGAAACCGACCTCGATATAACCTATGAAATCCCTGTGATTCTCGAAAAATAATTCAAGCCTGAGATTATCTCAGGCTTTTTATTTTACATGTTTCTTTTGTATGCCCATCTGACAATCATGAAACGAAAGCCTCCCTTGTGCAAAGGGAGGTGCCCCGAAGGGGCGGAGGGATTGTCAAAAAACATCACAAAACAACCCCTCAGTCGGCCATTCGGCCGCCAGCTCCCCTTACACAGGGGAGCCTTTGAGTGTGCTGCATATCCAGGAACACGAAGTCGAATTGGGGCTTTTATTTTATGGTTTTCTCACTATTATTTTTTCAAGGGCATGGCAATGCTTCAGCCCGTTTTCGTGCTCATCATTGAACTTGTAGCTTTGGAACATTTCTGTATGCCAGTCTGTGTAATATCCCTTGATTTCGTCCTTTTTGAACACGCCGACCATTGCATCTTTAAGGTCATCAGGAATCGGCTCTTCGTCGGTAAACAGAGCAATTATGTGATAGCCGCCATTATTGGTGTGTTTTTTCAGCATTTCAATGATTTTCGGCTGTTTTTCCTTTTCGATAAACTGCAGTACGCCATGCATGATTATCAGGTCATAATTATATCGGAAATCAAAGTCAGGTACATCGCAGATGTATGTATTGATGTTCAGCCCTGCTTGATTTTTGATATAATCAAGCTTTTCGATGGCATTTTGTGAAATATCAAAGGCATCTACATGAAATCCATGTGCGGCAAGATAAAGAGCGTTTCTTCCGTCACCACAGCCCACATCGAGGATTTTCGCGTTGTCAGTCAATTTACTTACAATCTCCTCAATTTCCTTGCTTTGCTTGCCGAAAACCGAACGGTTTTTATTGAGATACTCACTTTCCCAGAATGGTTTCATACAATTCCTCCCTGTTTTTTTAATCAAGAATTATAGCACTTCATATATATGATGTCAAGTTTTATTTTCCACTTATTTCTTGACAGTGTGTGATATATTGGGTACAATTAAATAAGAAAAAATATTCCGAAAGGACGCATTTTTATGATAAAGCTCTATCCTGAATTTTTTAATGATGTTTTCGGTCCTATCATGCAGCCCGGCTCATCTTCCCACATGGCGGCGCCCTGCAGAGCAGGCTATCTCTGCAATTCCCTTTTAGGCGGCGAGGAAGTGGCTGAAATCCTTGTTGAAATGGACAATGACGGCTCTTTCAAGGGCACATTCGGCACAATGAATGAGGACCTCGGTATGCTCAACGGCGCTCTCGGCAGAAAGCCTGATTTCAACGACGGCTTCTTCAAGGTCAAGGATTATCTCCGTTCAAATAACATTCCGTTTAAGTTCGATTTCTGCACAATGAAGGAGAGCGAGCATATCAACTCTCTCAAGTTCATAATCACAGGCGAAAGCGGACGCAAGAGAACTCTTGTTGCCAACTCCATCGGCGGCGGCATGGTTGAAACTGTATGGGTTGACGGCTATGCTTTCTGCGGCAAGGGCGACACCTATGTTCTCTGCGTATTTGACAGGGAGGAAAAGATAAACAACACTCAGCTTCTTGAGCGTGTTCTCATGTGCCAGCCTGTTCTCGAACACGGCATCGGCAAAGGTCAGAATGGCGGTGTTATGCACTGGTTCAAGATAGACAGCGAGCTGAATGAAGATGCTGTCGATATGCTTAATGGTCTTGACTATGCAGTTATGAAGCCTGTCCTCCCTGTTCCCACTACTTCGGCTAAGAAAGAACAGCTTTTTGACGATATGGTAAAGTGGCGTGCGCTTGCAAAAGAACAGAACAAGAGCCTTGCCGAAGTTGCCATCGACTATGAAATCGCCGCTTCCGGCTGGACACGTGATGAGGTTATCGCATATATGCGCAATGTTGTGGCTCACAATATGTACAGACGTACTCACGCTCTTTATGAGGAAGATGTGACACCTATCACAACTCCGTTTACCGAGCTTCACTATAAGAAGTGGCATGCGGCAATGCCTTCTCTCAAGCTGGATATGGGGGTTATCACAAAGTCTATCCAGTATGTTATGGCTGGTCAGCCTCCTGTTGAGGGTGTTCTCAATGTTCCGGGTCCTATGGGCACAGGCGGCGGCTTTATCTATGGCGTTGTTTCGGCTGTGCAGGAAAATCTCGGTTTGCCGCTCGAAGCTGTGCTTGAAGGCTTGTTTGTAGCGGCAGGTGTCGGCGCTATCTGCTATACACGCTCGGCTCCTACTGGTGAAGTTATCGGCTGTACGGGCGAATGCGGATGCTGTGCCGCTATGGCTTCTGCCGCTGTTGCAACTATGCTTGGCGCAACTGACGAGCAGATTGAAGCTGCCGCTTCGATGACCTTGCAGGCTTCTGTCGGCTGGCCTTGCGATCCTATTCCCGGCGGCAAGGATATGCCTTGCATGGCGCGTGTGCTTTTTGTTGCCACAATGTCTATCGTATACGCTCAGTGGGCTATGGCAGGACAGGACCCTGTACTTCCATTCCATGAAGTGCTCGATGTTGCCGACAATATCGGCAGAAATCTTTCGGGCGATCTGCTCTGCACAGCAAGAGGCGGTCATTGCGCCGCACCAACTGCGCGAGCTCTCTCCTGCAAGTTCAGAGAATGGCACAGCCAGCAGTAATTATATAAAATTAACGGCGTGATTATTTCGCGCCGTTTTATTTTACCTTTTACTCTGATTTCTTAAGTTGTTGATGAACGCAGAAAAATATGATAAAATAAACTAAACTAAACAAACAGGAATTTGTAGAGGATTGATAAGATGCAATATAATGTTGAATTTTGGAACGCATTAGATGAATTGGTGAATAGTTCAGAAATAATAATTGATAGACCAAAAGGGACTTCACACCCTAAGTATCCTGATTTCATTTATCGGGTTGATTATGGATATTTGAAGGACACAACCTCTATGGATGGTGCAGGAATAGATGTGTGGGTTGGAAGCGACGAGAAAAAGGTTGATGCAATAATGTGCATAGTTGATTTGATGAAGAAAGATTCAGAAATTAAAATATTAATTGGATGCACAGAAGAGGAAAAGGAAATAGTATACGAAACACATAACGAAACACCGTTTATGAAAGGTGTTTTAATACGTCGATAAATCCCAATTTGGCGAACTGTTGCAATCCATCTGTGAATACCTCCCTTTGTCTTTTCTGCGAAGGGAGTTTATTTATGCCTTGAATATATTTCTTTGTTGTGGTATAATTATTTAATAACTGACTTTTTGAGGTAACTGATGAATAAAACTTACACGCCTGCGCAATTTGCGCTTAAAATACTGCAGGGCGCCCTTATCGGTCTCGGCGCTGTGCTTCCCGGCATTTCGGGCGGTGTTTTATGTGTCGTTTTCGGCATTTACAAGACCGTCATGGAGTTTTTAGCCGACCCGCTTAAAAAACTCCGCACCCATGTTCCAAAGCTCATACCGGTGGGTATAGGGGCTGTAATCGGCTTTTTAGGCATTGCAAATCTCTTGTCCTTCCTGCTTAACAGATACCCTGCCCCGTCGGTCTGTGTATTTATCGGACTTATCACAGGCATGATGCCTTCCCTTTTCAGAGAAGCCGGCAAGCAGGGACGAAGCAAGGCTTCGTGGATTTCGATGATTTGCGGTATGACCTTTATTTTCGCCCTTCTCATCGGTCTTAAAGTGCTTTCCGTAAGCATCAGCCCAAACTTCATCTGGTTTATTTTCTGCGGCTTCTGCCTTGCCCTCAGCGTTATTGCGCCGGGCATGAGCTTCTCCACACTGCTGATGCCTCTCGGCCTTTATGAGCCATTCGTTTCGGGCATCGGTCACATGGATTTCGGCGTTCTTGTTCCGGGCGGAATCGGCGCTCTTGCAACCGTGATACTTTTTGCAAAGGCTGTTGACAGACTGTTTGACAGACATTATTCGGTGGCTTTCCACGCTATTGTCGGCATTGTAATTGCATCGACTGTTATGATAATCCCTGTCGGAAGCTTTGCTTCGGTCACAAGCTGTATTATCAATATCGTCTGCATTGTTTCGGGCGTAATCGCCGCTCTTGCCCTCGACAAATTCAACAGCAAATTTGAAGATTAAAAATAAGCTCCATCTTAACCGATGGAGCTTTTTTGTTATTTATTTTCAGGTACGCAGACGAGATAGAGATAATCTGTTCTTGTCTTGTAGCCTGCGCCGTTGTTGTCCTCGGCGTAATATGTACATATTCCCTTTTCAGGAGCTATGAAACATTCATAACCGTCATCATCATTTGCAATAATTCCTGCGATAAGACCGTCTTTGACGACGATGGCAAGGACTTCTTCATTATCTTCAAGAGCGCTGTAGCGCGTGGAGGTTCTGTCGCTCCAGCCTGTATGACGGAAATTTGATGAGCCTGCAGTGCTGAAACACTTCATCTGCTCCTCAATAGTCTTGCCTTTGAGCTGAGCCTCAAAGCCTTCGGGATAAATCACTTCGCCATATTCTTCTATGTAGTCGATAATT
>SVKW01000060.1 GCA_015068285.1 Oscillospiraceae bacterium
CAGCATTAAAATTAAACTGTAATCAAAACCACACCCTTGCAATAGTATATTGCAGGGGTGATTTTTTATGACAGATAAATGCAGTATGTATGATATAGGCGATAAAGAGGTCATCAATCTGACAGACGGGCAGCGGCTCGGCTTTATAACAGATGCAGATATCGATGTCAATACAGGGCAGGTCGTCTGCTTTATCATCGAAGGCAGGCGCAAGCTTTTCGGAATATTGGGAAAAGAGCCTGATATCAGCATAAAATGGGAAGAAATTGAGAAAATAGGCGAGGACATAATTTTAGTCAGGCGGGAGCCTGCCGGCATAAAGCGTCTGCCAGAGAAAAGATTTTATTATTGAGTATATAAATAAAAGTCAATCGGTAAAATAAACAAAAAATATAAGAAAATTTTGTGTAAACCACTTGATTTTTTTCTCAATATATGGTATGATACTCAAGCTGATTACACACGCAATAGCTGTGTCCGTCCTTTGCCGTGGACCCAACAACGGTTATCGGATGCATAAGGCTATGCGGAGGTGAAATAAAAGGAGGAAAATAATAATGTCAGTAATTTCAATGAAGCAGCTTTTGGAAGCAGGTGTGCACTTCGGCCACCAGACAAGAAGATGGAACCCTAAGATGGCAGAATACATCTTCATGGAAAGAAACGGTATCTACATCATCGACCTTCAGAAGACAGTTAAGAAGCTCGAAGAAGCATACTTCTTCGTTCGCGACATCGCAGCAGAAGGCGGCGAAATTCTCTTCGTTGGTACAAAGAAGCAGGCTCAGGACGCAGTTAAGGAAGAAGCTGAAAAGATCGGCATGCACTATGTAAATGCAAGATGGCTCGGCGGTATGCTCACAAACTTCAAGACAATGCGTCAGAGAGTTGAAAGACTCAACCAGCTCAACAAGATGTCCGAAGACGGCACATTCAACCTTCTCCCTAAGAAGGAAGTTGTTAAGCTCAAGCTCGAAATCGAAAAGCTCGAAAAGTACCTCGGCGGCGTTAAGAACATGAAGAAGCTCCCAGCAGCTCTCTTTGTTGTTGACCTCAAGAAGGAAAAGAACGCTCTCATGGAAGCTAAGAAGCTCGGCATTCCAGTTGTTGCTATCGTAGATACAAACTGTGACCCAGACGAAGTTGACTACGCTATCCCAGGTAACGATGACGCTATCCGCGCTATCAAGCTCATCGCTTACGCAATGGCAGCTGCAGTAACAGAAGGCCGTCAGGGCGAACAGCTCACAGCTGAAGCAGAAACAGCTGAAGAAGCAGCAGAATAATTTTTGCAATATTAAATAAATATATCGGAGGATACTAATATGGCATTTACAGCTCAGGACGTTAAGCGTCTTCGTGAAATGACAAACGCAGGTATGATGGACTGCAAGAAGGCTCTCACAGCTACAGACGGCGACTTTGATGCAGCTATCGCATTCCTTCGCGAGAAGGGCCTTGCAGCAGCAGCTAAGAAGGCTGGTCGTGTTGCAGCAGAAGGTATGGTTTATGTTAATGTTGCAGAATGCGGCACAGCAGTTATGGTAGAAGTTAACTCTGAAACAGACTTCGTTGCTAAGAACGAAGAGTTCCAGAAGTTCTGCGCAGGTCTTGGCCAGGCTATTCTCGAAAGCAACCCAGCAGACGTTGCAGCTCTCGCAGAATGCAAGTTCCCAGGTTCCGACCTCACAGTTTCCCAGATGCAGAACGAAAAGGTTCTCACAATCGGTGAAAACATCCAGATCCGTCGTTTCGTTCGCCTCGACAACACAAAGAAGAACGTTGCTTATGTTCACGGCGGCGGCAAGATCGGTGTTATCGTTCGTATGGACGTTGAAGGCATCGACATGGCTAATGCAGAACTCGTAACACTCGGCCGTGACCTCGGCATGCAGGCAGCTTCCATGCGTCCACAGTGGCTCAAGAGAGATCTCGTTCCAGCTGAAACAGTAGAAGCTGAAAAGCACATCCTTATGCAGCAGACAATCAACGAAGGCAAGCCAGAAGCAGTTGCTCAGAAGATCGTTATGGGTAGAATCAACAAGTTCTACGAAGAAAACTGCCTCCTCGACCAGGCTTTTGTTAAGGAAAACAAGATTTCCGTTCAGAAGCACGTTGACGCAGTAGCTAAGGAACTCGGCGGCAAGATCGTTATCGAAGATTGCATCCGCTTCGAAAAGGGCGAAGGCATCGCAAAGCGTGAAGACGACTTCGCAGCAGAAGTTGCAAAGATGACAGGTAAGTAATTCCTTGTTTAACTTAAAATAATAATTTATGGGCGGGATATTCCCGCCCATAAGTCTATTAAGTTGAAAGTTGTGAGCTGAAAGTTGAGAGTGAAATAAAAATGAGAAGTATCATAGAGGAAAAATCTTTTAACTTTGCAGTTCGCGTTGTAAAATTATACAAATATCTTGTAAGAGAGAAAAAAGAAGTTGTTATTTCAAAACAGTTGCTTCGTAGCGGAACAAGTATCGGAGCTAATGTTGCTGAAGCAGAAGAAGCACAGAGCAAGCCGGATTTTGTTTCAAAAATGGGTATTGCTTTGAAAGAGACAGCTGAAACTATATATTGGCTCAGACTTTTAGGTGCAACAGGGTATATTCGTGAGAGCGAAGCTCGTTCTATGCTTACAGATTGTGAAGAATTGAAGAAAATTCTCTCCAGTATAATTAAAACTTCAAGAAAATAACTCTCAACTCTCAGTTGTCAGTTCTCAACTGTATATTTGCGGGTGTGGCGAAATTGGCAGACGCGCCAGATTTAGGTTCTGGTATCTTCGATGTGCAGGTTCAAGTCCTGTCACCCGTACCAAAAGACAGACTTCATTATGAAATCTGTCTTTTTTGTTTTTGCCTCCCTTGCCTAAAGGGAGGGGGACCACCGAATGGTGGTGGAGGGATTTTTCTTTATGAGTTGATAAATGCAATAAAATATGATATGATTGAAATATAAATTCTATGAAGAAGCTGAGCATTATGACTAGAAAAGATTCTACAACATATTGCATAAACTTCAGCTTTTTATTTAATTCTGTAAACTTCAATTGTATTGTGGTATATGCAAGTAAAGTGTGTATATATGCGATACAAAACCATGTTCTCAATGCAAAAGGAGGTGGAGACAATTTCACATAAAGATAATGATTCTGGCTTTGGGCTACTTGGATTGTTAGCTATTGGAGGCTTATTTGCCTGGGTGCATAATGAAGCAAAGAAAGAACGTGAGGAAAGTGAGCGGCATAAAGCAGAAACGGCAAGGCGTAAAAATACCCCGTGTAATTTTGAAGACGGCATCTCTGAGGAAGATTTTTCTCGGTTGGCACTTAAGGTTTGCAAAAAAATAAAACGAGTAAAAAATGCTTCTGTACGCGGACCTTTTCTTTATGGTAAAGTTGAGTCACAGAGCGGACTCTCCACTTGGGATTTTTCTGTTGACTTTAATGATTACGGACATATTACAGGAAATTACTGGGTAACAAGCGGGAATGTTGATTCTAACATTCCAGCTCGCATTGGAGAACTTATTTCCCAAGCTATTGCTTTAAGTATGAATTCGGATAGCAATAATCAAGCTTGTGAGCAATACCATGATGATATTGAGTTGGAAGATGACTCCTACGTAGAAACGGAAGTATCCTCGGTACCACCATCCCAATGCCAGAAAAAGAGGAGACTAAAAATTAGAACAGTCATAATTATTACTTTCATTATATGTGTAATGGGTCTTTTTGCCTATAATTGCTGGATTGTTTCCAAGTTAATAACGGTAGGTTTCTCGTCATTTGATTTTGTTGGAGAGTATTACTTAGATGTCATTGATTCTTTGAGTGAGGCTGGGTTTACGAAAATTCATGTAAATGAACTCAATGATCTCAGCTATGCTCAAATCGAGAAAGAAGGGGTTGTTGTAGATGTTTCTATTAATGGAGAGACTACTTATTTTTCGACGAGCAAATATCCATTTGACAGCGAAATAGTAGTAACGCTTCATAGCCTCAAATATATTTCTGCACCTATCACTTCTAAAGAAGCAAAAGGTACGGCATATTACATAGTAAGGGAGGATTTTATCTCAGCCGGCTTTGGAAATGTTGTTTTGACTCCAAAAGAAGACATTGTGCTTGGATGGTTTGCGAAAGATGGAGAGGTAGATTCAATTGCTATTGATGGTAATCGCAAATATACTGAAAAAGACCTTTATCGCCCAGATGTAGAAGTCGTTATTACTTATCATACACGTAAGTCAAAGTAGTATAGAAAGACTCTTTTCTTAAGTATTACTATGGGATAGGTATCCTGTTTCCTAAAAATGAACCATAGTTGGAACATTTACACTTCATATCGTAATTTATATTTATACCGTTCATAAGACACTCCTTCGGGGTGTCTTTTATCTTTCCTGATAAAATCCTAAAAACCCATTGAAATACCTTCTCATGTGTGTTATTATATAAATATAAAGTTAGTGTCGATTAACATTTGGAAACTCGGCGCGGAATGGGGTATAAATATGGGTGTACTTGAAACTTTGATACTTACAACTGCCATAGCAGGCGTTGGCGGCACCGGTTTGGGCGGACTTATCGGCGCGATGCTGCAGAAGGACTCAAACAAGGTTGTCAGCCTGCTGCTCAGCTTTGCAGGCGGTGTTATGCTGAGCGTTGTCTGCTTCGATCTTGTTGTTGAAGCCATTGAAACAGGTGTCGGCATTCTTACTGTAATTTTAGCTATTGCTGTCGGTGTCGGCGTGATTTACCTGCTCAACTACATAATCGACAAAAATACCAATCACGAGGTGGCTCACATCGATGAAAATCATCCGAAAACAGCCGATGACCTTGACGAGCTTATCCACAGTGACCACTATGAGCACCACTACGCAAACAGACACGAAAACAAGTTTTCGCTTTTCATTGCAGGTCTTGTCATGGCTTCTGCAATAGCTCTCCACAATGTGCCTGAAGGCATGACAATCGGCGCTTCCTACGCAAGCAACAATGGCGTCATGGGCTCTGCGGCCCTTGTGCTGGCTGTGCTTATCGGTCTGCATAATATTCCTGAAGGTATGGCGGTTTCCGTGCCGCTCATCAGCGGCGGTATGCCAAAGATGAAGGCTGTGCTTATCACAGCATCATCGGGTATTCCGACTATCATCGGCGCTCTGCTCGGCTTTGCTCTCGGCGAAATCGGTCCTCTCGGTCTTGCCCTCAGCCTTGGCTTTGCCAGCGGCGCAATGCTCTATGTTGTCTTCGGTGAAATCTTCCCGCAGGCAATACTTATGTATTCCAGCAAGCTTCCGGCTTTCTCAGCCATTTTCGGAATGCTTGTGGGGTTGTTCATCATATTTGCATAAAGCCTTTCAAAGCCCGTCATCTGACGGGCTTTTATTGTACCAAAAAACTCTCACAAATATTATATTTACTCTTGACATATAATGGGAGAAACAGTAAAATATAAAGGTATTTGTAAGAGCAAAATATGAAAGGAGCAAATCTATGAACAACAAACTTGAAAGAAAATACGGCTTGTTCACAGCCATCTGCATGGTTGTAGGCATCGTAATCGGCTCGGGCGTATTCTTCAAGGCACAGGCTATTCTCGCCAAAACAGGCGGCGATATGCCTCTTGCAATTCTCGCATGGCTCATCGGCGGCGCAATTATGCTTGCCTGCCTGCTGACATTCTCATTTATGAGCCAGAAATATGAAAAGGTCAACGGTCTTGTCGACTATGCCGAAGCAATGGTCGGCTCTAAATACGGCTATTATATGGGCTGGTTTCTTGCAACGATTTACTTCCCGGGGCTTACTTCGGTACTTTCCTGGGTAACGGCTCGCTATACCCTCGAATTTATCGTATCGGCAAACCCCGACTTTCCGCTTATCATCCCTGCGGCGCAGGGCGGCTGCGTAATCGGTCCTGAATGTATTGCGCTGACACTTCTCATTATGTGTTTTACATACGCTATCAACTCCCTTTCGCCAAAGCTGGCAGGCAGATTCCAGACGAGCACAACTGTCATCAAGATGATTCCGCTGTGTATGATGATAGTGGCAGGTATTGTTTACGGTCTTGCAAACGGCACGCTGCAGAGCAATTTCGTAACAACTGTGCCGACTGTGGAAGTCACGGGCAATCCGCTTTTCGGCGCCGTATGCGCTACGGCATTTGCCTATGAAGGCTGGATTATCGCCACATCTATCAACGCTGAAATCAAGGATTCCAAGAAAAACCTGCCGAAAGCTCTCATCATCGGCGGTATAATCATCATCGCGGTATATCTTTTCTATTACATCGGCGTTGCAGGCGGTGCTACAAATCAGGAGCTTATCGAAAAGGGCGCAACTGTCGCATTTACAAATATTTTCGGCGGTTTTCTGGGCAATATCCTCAATCTCTTTATTGCGGTGTCCTGCCTCGGCACAACAAACGGCCTTATGATGGCCTGCTGCAGAAGTATTTATTCCCTTGCGGCGCGCGGTGAAGGTCCGAAGCCTGCGGTTTATTCCCAGCTTGACGGAAAGACCAACATGCCTAATAATTCGGCGATTTTCGGCCTTATGATTGCGGCGGCGTGGTTTGTTTATTTCTATCTTTCAAACCTTGCAGCCACATGGAGCGGTCCGTTTGTATTCGACATTTCCGAGCTTCCTATCATCACCATTTACATGATGTATATTCCGATTTTTGTCCAGTGGATGCGCAAGGAAAAGGATGAAAACGCTATCAAGCGTTATGTGCTCCCCGTCCTCGCAATAATCGGCAGCCTCTTTATGATGCTTGCCTGCGTGCTCAGCCATAAAATGGGCGTGCTCTGGTATATGATAGTATTTGCCATTATAATGGCAGCAGGCGGCTATATCAATAGTAAAAACAAGAAATAAGTTATAAAAAAGACTTTCCTCATGGAAAGTCTTTTTTATGCTGATATCGGGCAAGTGTACGCATAGTGTGCGCGCAGACCGATGCAAGCTTAAACGAGGTCTGCCTCGTCTGAAGTGTCGAAAACACGTTTTCGACACTCAAAAAGGACACCCAGTTGGGTGTCCTTTTTGTATGTCCGGAAATAATTATCTGAATGCGCGCCAGAGGAATGTTACGATTTCAGCACGTGTGCAATCCTTTACAGGAGCAAATGTTGTTTCTGTTGTGCCGTTTGTAATGTAATTATCTACAGCCCAGAGAACTGAGTCATAGTAGTAATCTGTATCCTTGACGTCTGTGAATGGATTTTCAGCTTCAGCCTTCTCAGCCTTTTCCATACGAGCGATGAGAGTTACGATCTGGCTGCGTGAGCAAACCATATCAGGAGAGAATGTGGAGCCGTCGTTAGTACCGGTTGTGATACCGTTTTCAAGAGCCCAGATAACTGCATCGTAGTAGTATGCGTTTTCAGGAACATCTGTGAAGTGCATATCGGCACTCTTTGGAGCAGGGGAGCCTGCTGCACGCCAGAGGAATGTCACAGCCTGAGCGCGTGTACATACCATATCAGGCATGAAGAGTGTTGGTGTAACACCTGTTGTGATGCCGTTTTCAACAGCCCAGAGAACTGCTTCAGCATAGTATGCCTTGTCGGAAACGTCTTCAAATGGAAGAACGATCTTCTTGAATTCAGCATCGATAGTTACTTCACCCGCAGGCTGTTCGAAGGAATATGTGCCGTCGCGGTTGAATTCTGTTTCGATTTCCTTGTCATTCTTATCTGTTACAGTGATCTTATCAAGCATATAGCCCGGATCTGGAACAGGAGTGATGACAACTTCGTCGCCCTTGGATGGTTCTTCAGGAGTTACGATAAGCTTGCCGTTGTCGGTTTCTTCGATAACCGGTGGATATGTTGCAGAAGCACCGCCTCCGCCACCGCCGCCGAAGCCACCGCCACCGCCGCCACCTGCAGGAGCAGCCTTGAAGGTTGCGTCGATTGTGATTGCAGTATCGTCAGCCTTGACTGTGTAAGTCTTGCCGCTTGTGAAGTCTGCATCATTGAGCTTGAGGGATTCAAGTGTATAGCCGCTGTTTGCCTTAGCCTTTACTGTGATAACATCGTCAGCCTTGAATGCGTAGCCTGCTGTTACAGCATTACCGTTAAGTGTAACTTCAACAGTACCGCCTTCGCCGCAGTTGATGATGAGAGGCTTACCTGCAACAACTGTTGGGTTAAGAACGATATTTGCCATAACCTTTTCAATTGTTACTGTCCATGTTCCGTCTGCATTCTTTGTTGTTTCAACCTTGCTGCCTTCGCCTGCAGAAACTTCAAGTTCTGTGATAGCGTTGGAATCCTTTGGAACTACATCGAATGTAACATTACCGCGTTCACGGACTGCATTTGGACCTTCAATATCAACAGGTGTTTCAACGATGTTTTCGATTGTGTACTGTGCTGTGCCGGATGGAACTGCGAATGTCTTGAGAGCTTCAAATTCAACTTCGATTGTTGTATCAGCGGTGATATTTTCAATGATGTATTCATGGTCGAGGTAATCTGTCATTTCAACATCGTTTACCTTCCAGGACTTAACCATCTTGTCAGCAGCAGGTGTGATTTCAAATACGACCTTCTGACCGCGGTTGATAACAATACCTGTTTCAGGGTTGATGTTTTCAAGCTCTGTGAGGTCATTGCCGTAGCCAGCCTTTACTGTCATTGTACCGCCTTCTCCGACGATAGTCTTGAGAGTGATATTCTGGCTTGCAGCAAATGTTGCAGTTACAGATGTATCTGCAGTTACAGCATTGAGAGTAAGTGTGAGGTTTGTATCAGTTGTTTCACCAACTGTCCAGCCTGCAAAGTACTGATATTCACCAGGTGCTGCTGTGAGGACTACATCGTCATAACGATTTACTGTGAGCTTGCCACCTGTGATTTCAGCGGCCTTGCCGTTTACAGTTGCTGTTACTGTGCCGAGACCTTCGACATTGACAGTAATATCATAAGTTGGGATAGGTTCAAACTTTACATAAACTGTCATGTCTGCGACAAGGTTTTCTGTGCTGTATGTGTTCTGTTCGAAAGGTGCAATTTCTGTTGTACCTTCGGCATTGGAATACCAGCCAGCTACACGATAGCCTGTTGCAGGAGTTGCTGTGAATGTGAGATTTGCGCCGGCATTTACGCTTGCAGGGCTCTTGTCATAGCCGGAAAGTGTAAGTGTGCCGTTTTCACCGATAACACCGTAAGTTACATCATACTTAACCTGGATGAGCTTGTATGTTGCCTTTACTGTTGTATTTTCTGTGATTGTAAGAATGAGAGTTTCAGTAGTTTCTTCGGAAGCTTCGCCGTTTACTGTCCAGCCTGTGAACTCGTAGCCTGTTGCTTCCTTTGGAACTGCTGTAAATGTTACAACTGTATCACCCTTTACAAGAGCACCCGATTCAACAGTTGCAGTAACTGTGCCGTTTACTGCTTCGAATGTTACTTCGTAGGAGGAACGGATAATCTTAACATAGATATCTGCGCCTACATCTACAGTTGCATTGTAATTGAATGTTGCGCTTGTTTCGTTTTCAACCTTAGTGCGGTTTACATACCAGCCTTCGATTTCGTAGCCGTCAGCAATGTTTTCAACTGTGATAGCCACAACGCCGTTTGTTGCAGGTCTGCTGCCGGAAACGAAGTTTTCTGCTGTGCCGCCGTTTGGTGTAAATGTTGCGGAGATAGTTGCATTAGTTTCTTCGCTGTCGATAGAGAATGTGATTTCTTCACCGATAAGGTCGAACTGAACCATGATATCCTGCTCATCCATACCGTTTGTGATTGTGAGTGTTGCTGTGTTGCCTTCGATTACGAGGTCAGATTTACCTTCAACTTCTGTACCATTGAGGAACCACTTGGAAACCTTGTAGCCTTCAGTTGGTGTTGCTGTGAATGTAACTACAGAGCCTTCGTAAACGAGATCATCTGCAGGGGTTGCATAACCGAGTTTTTCAGCATTTTCAACCTTGTAGGAATCAATATCATTGCGGTTTACAGATGCCTTGATTTTGCCGTCAAGACCGCCTTCTGTGTCAGCACCATTCTTGTCAACAATACCAAATGTTACATCAGTTGTGTCAAGAGCCTTGTATGTTACTTCAATATTTGTGTTTGTGTTTACATCGTCGATGATGTAGTAACCAGCATCCTTGTTGCCTTCAGCAGGAGCTGTGAGGTCAACAGGTGTACTATTTACCTTGACGGAATCAACGATATAGCCGACATTTGGAGTTACATCGATCTTTACATCATCGCCAAATTCAACGAAATCGCCGGAAGAGATAGCGTTTTCCACGCCGGATGCCACAACAAATGCATTAGCTGTGCCATTTGCACCGTTGTCGATAGTGATAACAGGCTTCTTTTCAAAGATTACCTTAATGACACTGTCGCTGTTGAGATAGAATGTGTAAGATTCAACATTTGTAGCAACTGTATCACCATTGAGCGTCCACTTGACAATACGGTAGCCGTCCTTTGCAGAGGCAGTAACCTTGATTTCAGAACTCTGCGGATGCTCAGCACCGGATTCAGTTATTACTGAACCATTACGATGTACTGTAACAGTACATGTATCTGCGATTTCTTCTTCGCCGTGGTTTGCATTGGAATTTGTCCACTCTGCGACGAATGTAAGCTTACGGGCTACAGGTGTTTCACAGTATACGATGTATTCCATGCTGCCGGAAATGTCATAGATGGAAATTTCTTCAACTGCGTTTGCGGCGACCTTGTTGGTTTTAGCATTTTCCCAGTAGTCAACAAGCATGTTGTCAGGAATGTCGATGGAAATAGTTACATTGTCATGAACATTTGTTGTAAATGTGAATTCGTTTGTCTGGCTTTCAGCAGCTTCACCATTGAACTTTACGCCGCAGCCGTAGACAGGCTGCATAGCATCATCAAGTTTATTGATAAACTTTACTGTTACAGTAGCTGTTTCCTTGGCTACAAAGTAAACCTTGTAAGAGATTTCACTATTGACGCCGGATACTGTTACAGTATTGCCGGTGTAATTGCTTGTGCCGTCTTCGGCCTTTACAACATCAGTCTTACCATTTGATGTGAGTTCCCACTTTTCTACAACATAGTCTTCAACAGGAGTTGCTGTGAGAACAACAGTCTGTGTGGAGTTGATCTGGTCACCACTATTGAATGGAGTTGTGGAGTTTGCAAATGCGCCGGAGACTGTGCCATTATTATCATTTGCAGAGAAATTAAGTCTTGTGTATGTGCGGGAGAAGGATACATTGAGAGCAACGTTTTCATCGCCCAATGTGAATGTGTATTCTGCGCCATTGAAGTTGTCAATCGGCTGACCATCCTTTGTCCACATCTGGATACCATAGCCAGGGGCAGGAGTTGCCGATACAGTTACCTGTGCACCAACAGGAAGTCTTGTGCCGCTTACAACAGTAAGAGGTGAGCTTGTGTACTTGGATTCTGTGTTGGAGTCTTCAATAGTAGTTGTGTAGCTGATCTGTACAGAACCATTTGCGCCTGAGCTTGCAGAAACAGTGCTGTAGCCCTGATTCAGAGTGAGAGTACCGGAGAGAAGAACGAAGCTGTACTTCTTGGAGAGAGCTTCATAAACAGCTGTACCAGCAGCATCATTTTCTTCTGGGAAAACTATGTCGATAGAATACTTACCTTCAGCATTGATTTCTCTCTTAACAGGTTCGGAATAAAGGGAGATAATTCTTCCGAGAGAAGCTTTATCAGCTCCATTCATGTCGTTAGGAATTACAACATCATTGAGTACGCTGTTAAGCGCAGCCTTACGCTCTTCAAGACTCATGTCAACATCAATATCCAGATTAGGAGCTGTAAGTGTGACCATCTTTTGGCCTGCAACGATAGTTGAAGATGATGTGTACTTCGTTCCGCTTTCATTATATTCAGCGTAGATGACATAAGTGCCCGATTCGTCAGGAGTAAAGACATTGCCGGAAATGAGAGAGTCAGCTACGGCTGTGCCATTCTTTGTTACGCTGTATATTACGGTGGAATTAAGCTCATTCCTGCCATTCTCACTGAACAACATAGGGTTAAGGTCAAATGATTCACCGTATGTCATTGTGCCGCCTTCAAGGATAAGGCTTGCAGCCTTGCTTGTGACATAGATAAGAGTTTCAGCAGAACGGCTGGAGAAATATGTTTCGTTGCCGCTGAAGTAAGATGTAATCTTATAGATGCCAGGTGTTGTGAAAGTATACTCTG
>SVKW01000061.1 GCA_015068285.1 Oscillospiraceae bacterium
GCTTAACGAATATACAGGCGGAGCTACGGTCATTATCGTCGCTCAGCGCATCAGCACTATTATGAATGCCGATAAGATAATCGTTCTCAATGACGGCGAAATCGCAGGTGTGGGTAAACACCGTGAGTTGTTAAAGAATTGCGAAACATATCGCGAAATCGCAGAATCCCAGCTGAGTAAGGAGGAGCTTGAAATATGAGTGAAAATAAAAGACAATCGCAACCTTCAGGCGGCTCCCCATTTGGCGGTCCGGGCTCGGGCAGGGGCAGAGGCGGTCCCGGTGGCAGAATGATGCCGGGTGAAAAGGCGAAAGACCTTAAAGGCTCGCTGAAAAAGCTGGTCAAAAAGCTTAAAGGACAGTGGCTCAGCATATTTATCGTCTGTGTCTGTGCCGTTTTAAGTACGATTTTCAATACGATAGGTCCGAAAATCTCCGGTCTTGCCACAACAGAAATTGCCCGCGGCTTTGCTGCATCAATCGCAGGCACAGGCGGCATCGACTTCGATTATATCCTCAATGTCATTATAACCTTGCTTATTCTCTATGTCATTTCGGCAATTATGCGATATCTGCAAAGCTTTATTATGACAGGGGTTACAAATAAGGTGACATACGGCTTGCGCAAGGACATCTCTGAAAAAATCAACCGTATGCCTCTTGGATATTTTGACAGAGTGCAGAGCGGCGAGGTTTTAAGCCGTATCACAAACGACGTTGAAACTGTCAGCGGCAATCTCAACCAGAGCATCGTGCAGGTTATAACAAGTGTCACAACCCTTATAGGTGTTGTCATTATGATGCTGACAATAAGCCCGATTATGACGCTTATCGCCTTTGCAACCCTGCCGTTTACCCTTATCATAACCAAAAATGTAGTAAAGCTGAGCCAGCCGCACTTTATCGGCAGACAGAAATATCTCGGTCAGGCAAACGGCCATGTTGAAGAAATGTTTTCAGGTCATGTTGTTGTAAAAGCCTTCAACCGTGAAGACGAAAGTCAGGCGCAGTTTGAAGAAATTCTTGATAATCTCTACGAAGCCAACTGGAAAAGCCAGTTTTACAGCGGTATTATGATGCCGCTTACAAAGCTGCTGGGCAATATCGGCTATGTGCTTATCTGTATCGTGGGCAGTGCGCTGACGATTGCGGGCAAAATCGGCCTTGGCGATATTCAGGCATTCACCCAGTATATGCGTAACTTCACACAGCCTATCCAGCAGATTGCCAATATTTCCAATGTGCTCCAAAGCACAGCGGCGGCAGCCGAGCGCGTCTTTGAATTCCTTGACGAAGAGGAAGAAGTCAGGGATAAGGCCGATTCATACGACCTTGTCAATAAAGACTATTTTGATAATATCAAGGGTGAAATTACATTCGACCACGTAAACTTCGGCTATCTCCCGGGCCAGACCATTATCAATGATTTTTCAATCAAGGTCGAGCCGGGCAAGATGGTTGCCATCGTCGGTCCGACAGGCGCAGGCAAGACGACTATCGTCAAGCTGCTTATGCGCTATTACGATGTAAACAGCGGCGCGATTAAGGTTGACGGTGTGGATATCCGTGACTTCACACGCAACGGCCTGCGCGATATGTTTGGTATGGTACTTCAGGACACATGGCTGTATAACGGCACTATTGCCGATAATATTCGCTACGGCAGACTTGATGCAACCGATGAAGATGTGAAAAATGCGGCTAAAGCGGCGCAGGTGCACCACTTTGTCAAGACCTTGCCTGACGGCTATAATATGATTTTAGGCGAGGATGCAACCAATATTTCACAGGGGCAGAAACAGCTTCTCACAATCGCCCGTGCGATTTTGTCCGACCCTAAGATTCTTATTCTCGACGAAGCAACCTCCAGCGTCGACACCCGTACCGAAATCCTCATTCAGAAGGCTATGGCTAACTTAATGAAGGGCAGAACAAGCTTCGTTATTGCCCATCGTCTGTCGACAATCCGCGATGCAGATATGATTCTCGTTATGCGTGACGGCGACATTGTCGAAGTCGGCAACCACGATGAGCTTATCGCAAAGGGTGGCTTCTATAAGGACCTTTACCAGAGCCAGTTTGAGCACCCGACGGTAGCAGACTAAAATATTGACAGAAAAGACCTTCCGATACATCGGGAGGTCTTTTGACTGTTGAAAAACATAAAAAGGCTCTTTCCACCCCTTGAAAATCCGCCTCTACGATTCGTTTACCCGTAAAAATCTGCCGCTAAAGGCACAATCGGTTGAAAAATCCTCACATTTTCGCTATAATATGGGCAAGAGGTGATACTATGGACGCAAAGAAATTCGGCGCATTTGTAGCCGACATACGCAAGGAAAACGGCATGACACAGGCAGACCTTGCCGAGAAAATTCATGTTACAGACAAGGCGGTCTCCCGCTGGGAGCGCGGTCTGGGCTTTCCCGATATAAATACAATAGAGCCCCTTGCCGAGGCTTTGGGGATAACGATGCACGAGCTGATGAAGCAGGAGAAAAATGAGGCTGAAACCATAACTAAGGAAGAAGCCAACGAAGCTGTGGAAAATGCAATTTCCATGGCTGAGATACAGCGGAAAAAGCTTATTAAACGGGTTTTCAGATGGGTTTCGGTGCCTGTCGTGATTATCGTTGCCCTTATGATTTTTCATATGGTGATAACGGGATTTATGAAACGAACTGATGTTTTTATGCTCGATTATTCGGTGACCGAGCATACGGGCGTGGTCACAATGCACGTGGGTGTTGCAAGCTCGATAGGCTATGTGCGAAGCATGGAAAATGTTTCCGATGACCCTACTGTTGTCGAGCTTGAGTTTTACTCGGCATTTGGCGGGCTCAACAGCTCACTTGGCGCGCAGAATGTCTATACCATTCAGCCGGGGGCCCAGTGCAGCAAGATATACTTCCGCGGCTATGACGGCTGGCGGCTTGTGCTTGAGAAAAATACAAGCGGAGAATGGATAAAAGCGGAATAAAACGACCAACAACAGCCTTCTCCTTGAGGAGAAGGGGGACCGCATTAGCGGTGGATGAGGTGTAGCCGTGTAACGGCGTTTATTAAATAAAAAGGCGGCTAATTTGCCGCCTTTTTGCTTTCTAAAAATTTCTTAAAATTGTCCTGCCTGCGTGCATGAACCTCCTGAAGCATATTATACACATCCCATGTGAGATCCTGATTTTGTGAAACATATTCATAGCGTGAAGCATGGGAAACCCTTGTCGGAATTGAAAAATCAGGGACATCAAACACATAAAACGCAGGCACAGTCAACTGCATATATTTTTCGCCTGCTTCAACATAAAGCTTTATATAGCTGACACCGGGGTCTTCCCCTACATCAATGCCGGCTTTGATATGAGGTCTTAAACTCGGCAACCATTTTTCAATAAGCAGGAGTTCTTCCTCTGTAAGATATTCGTCATAATATTGTCCCGTTAAATGCGCCGAGGCTATATCTATCATAAACTCCCTGTTTGGAATGTAAATCGGCGCGTAAAACAGAATAAAAAGAAAAGTCACAGCCAGAATACAGGTGATAATTCGCTTCATAAAATCGCCCCCTTTGTGTCTTTATATATAAGACAATCGAGAAGGCGAAAATGGGACAAATAATTTGAAAATAAAAAATCCATCCGGTCTGCTGTCGGATGGACTTTTTATCAGGGTATGTAAAAAGCGAGAGATAACTATGTAGTAAGTCAATGACTTACATACCCGGAGGACCGAGTGTCCGACCGGCGGTGAGTACCGCCGTATCGAGCAGACGAATTCATTTCGGCCAGCGAGTATTTAATAAATGGGGTCCCCATGAAGCCAGCTTCATGGGGAGAAAATGTAAAAAGCGAGAGATAACTATGGAGTTATATAAAATTTAATCAAAAAGGGGTGTTTCCGAGGGTGTGCAGCCCCGCAGAAACTGAGATAATGTGCTATAAAATTTTAATGGAGCTATTTGTGTCTGCTAAATTTGTAAAATTAAATAAGTGCCTTGCCGAGAGATTTACACATCCCGACACCGTCTGCGTCAGGTGCCTGACAGCAGATTACGAAATCGTGAGGCATAACAGCGCCGTCATTTTTACACTGTTCAGCCCAATTTCTCATCCATTCGCCGTCGCCCCAGCCGTATGAGCCGAAAAGACCGATTTTCTTGCCGTTCAGCTTGCTTTCACAAGCGTTGAACATTGGCTCGAACTCACTGCCCTCAAGCGTTTCAGCCCCCATTGAAGGACAGCCGAATGCGATTGCGTCAAAATCATCCATCATGGACGAATTAAACTCGGCGGAAGTCATCATTACACCTTCGCCGCCGTTTTCCTTGATACCGTCCAGCACAGCCTTTGCCATAGCTTCTGTGTTGCCTGTGCCGCTCCAGTATACTACTGCGATTTTGCTCATTGTAATATATCTGCCTTTCTTGGTTAGTTTAACATAACTGATTTGTTCAATGTTCTCTTATCGAGATCATGGCTATATTATAGAGCAAAAGAGAAAACATTTCTGCTCCGAAAAAACACAAAAATGCTCCAAAACTATCGTCTGTGATTTTTGCGGTATTCGAGAGGACTTTCACCCATTACATCTTTGAATGCCGAGGAAAACTTGCTTGCGTTGTCATAACCGAAACTGCCTGCAATGTCGAGGACAGAAAGCTCGGTGCTTATAAGCTTGACAGCCGCCGCCTGCATTCTCAGCACACGGATGTATGAGAAAATCGGCATACCGTAAACAGCTTTGAATGCCTTTTGCAGATGGCTCTGCGAGATGTGGAACATCCCGGCAAGGTCGGCAACAGTGATGCGGCTGTCAAGATTCTGCGACAGATATGTAGCTGCCATTTTGGCGACAGAGGCCTGCGTTGACGAAAGGGAAGCAGGAGATGCTTCCTGAGGCTCAACGCCGCTGAGCACAAGCAGAAGCTCTAAAATCTTCACCTTGAGATAGCCCTTTTTGTAGCTCTCAGGCACAGAGTAAAGCTCGGAAAAAATATGCTCGATATAGCTTTCATTCCTTATGAGAAAAACACCATTTTCGCCGCAAAGCTTGCGGGCTATTCGCACAGGCTGGACTTCCACATCGTCGAGCAGGCAGGAAAAGCACTTTGGCGCCCTGTCCGGGTCAATGACTATCGAAATGCCATGGTAGTGGCACAGCGGAAAGGCATAAAGTTCATTTGCTTTACAGCCGTTGGAAATACTGAGATCGCCCGGCATAAGATAGAAAAATCCGTCTTCGGTCTGCTGTTCCAGACGCCCCTCGCGGCAATGGTGGATAATTATAAGGCTGTCGCTGTCAGAAACATCGAGAGGACAGCAGCCTGTGTGAATCGAGTTGTAAATCAGGCGGACACCGGGGAAAACATCGAAAATATTCATTTCACTTTTGCCTGTGTCTGAATGTATCGTGTGGACGATACTGCCGTCGGATTGTGTCAAAATTGATAAATTATTGTTATATTCTGTCATATTATTCCTATCTGTAGTTGATTTACATAGGTTAGTTGAAACTAACCTATGGGCACACTCCCTGTCGCGTGATCGCGCGTGCGAGATTAACCTGTAACACCATTATTATATCCCCGCAAACACACCTTGTCAATGGAAAAATATATCGGCTTAATTTTTGATTGAAAACTGTAATATTATTTGAAAATATTACAAAATATAATCATAAATCACAAAATATTCAGCCTTGACAGCAAAATTTCTTTGTGCTATAATCGGAAACCATAAAAGCAAGGAGGTCTTGCTGTGAATGATAAAGAGATAATTTCTCTGCTTGATAATGCCCCGGAAGAGGGCATGGAGCAGATAATAACGCAATACAGCGGTCTGCTGTGGGCTGTGGTTTCCCGTCACATCAGCCAGCCTGAGGACATCAGGGAGTGTGTCAACGATACATACGCCGAGTTTTTCAGGGTGAAGGATGATTTTGACGAGAGCAAGGGAAGCCTTAAAAGCTTCCTCGCCGTAATTGCACAACGCCAGGCCATTAAAAAATATCACGAAAATATCCGTTCTCCACAAACTGTGGAATATGTGGAAGAAACTTCCGCCGACCTTATAGCGGATTTCGAGCAGAAAGAGGACATCGAAAGATATCTCCGTATGCTTGCCCCTGTGGACGAAAAAATAATCCGTATGAAGTATTATGACGGGCTTTCGGCAAAGGAAATTGCCGCTTTGCTGGATATTCCCTATGAGACCGTAAAAAAGCGCCACCAGCGAAGTCTTAAAAAGCTGCGCAAGTATATGACACTCGGTATTATTCTTGCAATTCTTGCTGCACTTCTCACAGGCTGTGTATGGCTTATTCTTCGTTACTTCGGCATTATTCCGGGTTATGGCGTCAGCAAAAATCCGGATATGCCGACATATATCATCGAAGAAAGCTGCTCTGTCAAAGTAAACGGCAAAGAGCTGACCATAACCGATGCCTGGTGGAAGGATGAAATTCTAATTGTCGACGGACTTGTGAAAGTAGCTCCTGAAGACTGGAATGAGCAAAACAACAGCACGAATCTGGTTCTATATGAGGGTGATCTGTCGGAATACGGATTTGAAAATGATGTGCGCTCGAGTCACAGAACAGAAGAACCTTATACCATATCTGAGCGTGTCATTTATCGTGGCATGATAGCCGACACAACGGCCGATGAAGTTACCTTCACGATGAAATGGGATGAAATTGCCCTTGAGCTTGTGCTGAAAAAGGCGAAAAATGAGATGTCCTTTGAACAGGCAGGCTACTATGAAATGACAGAAAATGATGGTGGTCTGCTGGCTGTGCCTCACTTTGAAGATGGAAATCTCCTTGTCGGCATATACCCTCTCAGCGAAGGCGAGTATAAGATCGAGCCTGCCCTGACAAAGGGTATCTGGGAGGTGATGGGCGGCGAAAACCGCGATATCACAGCTACTGCCGAGGACGGCACAATCCTCACAGGGCAGATGATAGGTCATCCGTTTTCGCGGGATGAATATTACGAGTGGAACTTCGGCCCTGCCAAGCCTGGAAAATACACCCTCAATATCCCTTATGTGTTCCAGTATCTTGCCGAGCCGCAGAATTATGAGCCTGCCGTACTCAGCATTGATATGAAGGAGGAAGGCGGAAATCCTGGTGTTTCGGCAGAAATACCGGGGGCTGTCGTCAGTGTTACCAATATGGAAATGTTTGAAAACACCGAGCCTTATGTCGATGAAAAGCCTACCAATGCCTTTGAACAGCGTAAGATCGAGTGCTATGAGGAGATGTATTCCAAGTATAAGTGGTGGAATATAGATGTTTCGTGGGAGAACACCGACCCTGAACGCACAGTCGTCAACATTCCGCTGAGAACAACGGGCAAGAGTGTTGGCATGGTAAAACGCCTTGTCCCCGATTCGGAAGATTATGTGATAAGTCTGCCTGTCGTAATGGTAGAGCGACGTGAGGAATATAAGATGAACTTTGAAGGGCAGACGGTGGGATATAAATATCTCGGCGAAAAAATAGGCTGCTATTATAGCGAGCGTGAAGTTGAATTGCTTATAGACCAGCAAGGCGTGTGCTACCGCTGGGATCATCCGTTCAGCATTGAATTTGAAATTGAATAAAAGACAAAAGCGTCTCTGATTTTCAGAGGCGCTTTTTGTATGCCCGATTTCGTCCCATAGCCTCCCACATTATTTTCCACCCCCCACAGCCTTCCCTTATTTTCCACCCATAGCCTCCCCTGTGCAAGGGGAGGGGGACCACCGAATGGTGGTGGAGGGGTTGTAAAAGAGAAACAAAACCCTGTTGTAATACACCCACGGCATAATCTGCTTCCCCCAAAATTACCACCCCGCAAAAAAATTGAAAATTTTTCCAAAATCTTGTCCCCGTTTTCCGAAAATCACGCAATTAGATATATGAGGATGTGATTTAATGGAAGACAGAACCCTGGTGTCCCTGCTTGATGAGGACCCGGAAAAAGGTATGAGTATATTGGAAAAAAGCTTCAGGGAGGCTCTTTATTACGCTGTAAGCCAGCGTTTGCGCAACGCCACCGATATAGACGACTGCGTACACGATACACTCAATGATTTTTATTTGCAGCGCCGCCGCTTCGATCCGGAAAAAGGCACGCTGAAAGCATATCTTACAAAGATGGCAGAGCGTAAGGCGATACATAAGTTTCGTGAGAATATCCGCCGAAGCCCCTCGGCGCAGGAGGATATTCCAATGGGCTCAGATGCTCTCGATATATGGGAAAACCGCAGGATTTTGCTCGATGCCCTCGAACATCTGCCGGAAAAATACCGCATTGTGGTGGAAATGAAGTATTTTGAGGGGTATGACATAAAGGAGATAGCCGCCATTCAGGGCGTGAATTACGAAACCGTCAAGAAACAACTCCAGAGAGCTTATAAAAAACTGCAGGAATGGATATAAATTGCCTGTGGTATGAAAAATCTTGCAGGGACCGGCGTTCTCGACGGTCCGTATGAGAAAAATTATTCCCATTGCGTTCCACTCCATAGCCTCCCTTTGTTATTCTACCATAGCCTCCCCTTGTTTTCCACCCCACAAAATAGGTTTTGTGGGGACCCCATTATCGGGGAGGTGGCACGCAAAGCGTGACGGAGGGGTGTAGGGCGTAGCCCGTCTATTTGATTTGGCATCCCCACCCCATTACCCCCGCAAACTGCAATTCCAGGCGGAAGCCTGTTTATATAAAAAATCAAAAAAGAAAGGAAAATAAGTATGAAAAGAAGAATATACAGCCTCGCGCTTGTGCTCTGTATGCTCATCGGAATGTTCCCGATGCAGGCATTCGCAAGCGGAGACGACAGCGTAACTACTGCACATAGTTATGCAGAGCTGGTTGAAGCATTGGCAAATACAAAGATAAAGACACTCTATATTTCCAACGAAGGTGATACACCATTTGGTTGGCCAAGTGGAGAATGTACTCTTAATTTGACATCTTCACATATTTCATCCGTGCTTATTTTAAGCGACTGGGTAATCCCTGAAAATGTAACTGTAAATCATACCAATGTTAAGCTTACAAGTCAGGGTAATTCACTGACCATCAACGGTACATGGAATATTGTATCTGACGGGGAATATATGGTTGATGGAATCGCAGGATATAGCTGTGAAACAACAGTCAACGGTACGGTAAAGGTCCCACAGGGCTATAGAGGAATGGTTGCGAAAAAGCTTGTGCTCAACGGAACACTTGAAATAGCTACAGGCTCTACAGTCAATCTGTATGATGCAACCTTTGGAGATGGAGCAAAAATTGAAACAATTCGTGACCTTGATTCGCCATACGGAATGGCAAATGTGGAACTTGCCGGAGGATACAGCGATGAATGCAATGGCATTATCTCATGTCCTGAAGGCGAAGCAACTATTGATGCGATTTTAAAGCCTTCATATGCAAAGAAAAATAACGTGACAATAGTTCCTGTCCTCGACGGCAATTTTGATGTCAGCGAGATAAGATTAAATAATGATTATGAGCTTATTATAGCAGAAGACTCTTATGTCAAGGTAAACGAATTGGCAGGCGGCAGCTCTGCGAATAAAACTCCAAATATAATCGTCAAGGGTACTCTTGAGGTTGATGCTGACAGTGAATATTCCGAAACTCATTTTACAAATAATGGTACTGTCACAGTTGAAAAGGGCGGCGAGCTTATCGTCCGCGCTTACAATGCCATCGGTAGAGATACTTCAACAACTAAGCTTCTCGGCGAAGGTACAGTAAAGCTTTATTCACGTGTAAACATGAATACTAATAAGCCGACGGGATCCCCTGCAAAACTTTACGGCTGGTACTGGTCACAGGATCCTCGACCAAGTCAGGTTGCTGAAACTCTCACAATCTGGAGAAACTGGGAAGACTGTGAACATAAGTGGAGCGAAGAATTTGAAATCATCCGTGAGCCTTCCTGTGACGGATGGGGACAAAAGATTCATATCTGCGAAATCTGCGGTACAGAAGGCAGCAGTACAGAAGGTCTTGAACCTACAGGTAAGCACACAGGCGGCACAGCAACTTGTGAGAAACAGGCTGTTTGTGAAAGCTGCGGCGAGCCTTATGGTGAGCTTGCAGGACATACATCAAGCGGTGTAACAGACTGCACACAGGCAGATACCTGTTCTGTATGCGGTGAAGTAATTCGCCCTGCAGGAGAGCACGCATGGGACGATGGCGAAGTCACAAAGGCTGCAACCTGCACAGAAGACGGCGAAATTACATATACATGCTCATGTAATGCAACATACACAGAAACCATTAAGGCTCCGGGCAGCCATAACTGGAGCACAAATGACTGCACAGAAAAAGCTCATTGTACAAATGACGGCTGTAATGAAACACGCGAAGCAGGACAGCATAGCTGGGGTGAATGGACAGAAACAAAGGCTCCTGACTGTGAAAATCTCGGCGAAAAGGCTCACACTTGCCAGAATACAGCCTGCGGCAAGACAGAGACAGAATTTGTAGACATGCTCGGTCATGACTGGGACAGCATAGTTGTTCAGCCTACTTGCACAGAAGGCGGTTATAAAATAAACTTCTGTAAACGCGACAACTGCGGACACAGCTATAACTCCGATGTTAAGGCTTCACTCGGTCACGCATGGGACGAAGGCGTTGTTACAAAGGAGCCGACAGCAACAGAAGACGGCGTCAAGACATACTCCTGCACACGCGAAGGCTGTAATGCAACAAAGACAGAAGCTATTTCCAAGCTTCCAAAGCAAAATATCGGATGGGATACACAGTGGGCAGATCCATCAATTTCCGCAAATGTATCATATACATACGGTGATGCATCGACATATACTAATGCTGCGTGGAACGAATCTGTTGAAGACTGCGTATTCACATACGCATCTTCTGATGAAACTGTGGCAACTGTCGATGAAGACGGCAAGGTGACTATCATCGGCGCAGGCGAATGTGAAATCACAGCTACAGCCCCTGCCGTTGATGGCGAATTTGCCGAAACAACAATAGGCTATCACCTTTCTGTTCTTAAAAAGCCGATTACTGTCAAGGCAAACGACCATGCTATAGTTTACAGCGAAGCTCCTGCAAACAATGGCTGGACATCAGATGGTCTTATTGAAGGCGACACTCTCACAGGTACAGCGGTTTACACATATAATTACGAACAGTACGGCAAGGCAGGCGGCTATGAAATCAGCCTTTCCGGCCTTGTAAATGATAATTACGATATTACATTTGTAAAGGGTACTCTCACAGTAAACAAGGCAAGCGAGTATGCTCTCACACTTTCCGACCTCAGCCAATATGTGGGCGATATCACAGGGGCAAAGGTGAATATTGCTCCGCAGGATACAACTGCTCAGTTCAAGGTGGAATATGAGATGGTGACAGCGGCTGTGCCATGTGGTCACAAGCATGACGATGCCTGCGGCGGCGAAGCCGAATGTAATCATGTTCACAATGAAGCCTGCGGCTATAAGGCAGAGGTACGTACATGGACAGAAACAGCTCCTACAGTAAAGGGCGAATACAATGTACGCGCTTCTCTCCTTTCTTCCGATAATATCACAGTAAATGCTGAAAATATTGCAACAGGCACATTTGAAGTCAAGACACGCGCATCTATTGGCGGTGGCGGCTCTGCTCCGTCAGGAGGCAACGGCGGCTCTCTCGATGTGGAATCGGGCAACAAGGATGTTTCTGTTGAAGTTGAAGTCAAGGATGGCACAGTTGAGGTTATTGTAACAGAGAATGACCTTGATAAGATCATCGAAAATATCCCTGAAACAGGCGAAGTCGTTGTCGATCTTACATCGGTGGACAATGCCAAGGAGCTTGTCATCCCAGGCGAGCTTGTTTCGGCTCTCGATAAGAATGAGGATG
>SVKW01000062.1 GCA_015068285.1 Oscillospiraceae bacterium
TTGCATCAACCTTTTTCTCGTCGCTTCCAACCCACACATCTATTCCTGCACCATCCATAGAGGTTGTGTCTTTCAAATATCCATAATCAACCCGATAAATGAAATCAGGATACTTAGGGTGTGAAGTCCCTTTTGGTCTATCAATTATTATTTCTGAATTATTCACCAATTCATCTAATGCGTTCCAAAATTCAACATTATGTTGAATCTTATCAATCCTCTACAAATTCTTATTTATCGAACAGATTATATCACGCTTTGCTGCGCTTTTCAATGATATATCGCTGGCGCAATATGATATACGGCGTTGCCGTATGATATACTTGCCTGCGCAAGCATGATATAATATCCGTTCCTTCATATGCCAACGGCATATATCATCGCACGAAGTGCGATATCATATCGAAGATATATCACCCGTTCCGATAGGAACGGATATCATTGAAAAAAGTCACCTTTGTCGGTAGACAAAAGTGACTTTTTTCTGGCACCCCCTGCGGGAATCGAACCCACAACTAATCCTTAGGAGGGATTTATTATATCCATTTAACTAAGGAGGCGTATATAAAATTATATTGCTACTGCGCATAAAATATGATACAATAAATATATGATTTTGTCAAGAAAGCGAAGGCTTATAAATATGAAAATACTGATTTTAGGCGATGTGTGCGGCGAAGTAGGCGTCAGAATGCTGTCAAAGCATCTGAGAAATCTGCAGAAGAAATACGGCGCCGACCTTACCATCGTAAACGGCGAAAACACCGCTGTAAACGGCATTCTGCCACACCACGCAGATGAGATTTTCGCAGCGGGCGCAGATATAATCACTCTCGGCAACCATGCCCTCGATATGCACCAGATTCACGATTATATCGACGACAACCGCTTTATGGCTCGTCCTATGAATCTTCCGCCTCAGCAGCCGGGTGAAGGCTATGCAAAAATTGATGTGCAGGGCAGGACGGTCTGCGTTGTCCCCCTCCTCGGCAGAGTACACATGGGAAGATTTGATTACGATGACCCTTTCAGAATGATTGATAACTTCCTTAAAAAGGACAATTCCGATATCTATGTCATCGACTTCCACGCCGAAACAACAAGCGAAAAAAAGGCAATGGGCTATAACCTCGACGGCAGAGTTTCTGTCATTTTCGGCACACACACCCATGTGCAGACAGCCGATGAGCAGATTCTGCCAAAGGGCACAGGCTACATCACAGATATTGGTATGTGCGGCCCATACCATTCGGTTATCGGTGTTGAAAAGGAGCAGTCGGTGGCAAAATTCAACGGCAATATCGTAGGCAGATACCGCGAATCGAAGGAGCAGGGCTTTATTTCGGGCGCAGTTTTTGAAATCGACGGTAACGGCAAATGCATTGATGTGATAAGATTCCAGGAGAAGTAAAATGAGCTTTGAATATAAAGAAATAAACGGCGTCCTCGCCCTCAAATCGTCAATTCTTGAAAATGAAAGCGGAGTTGACCATTTTTATTCGACACGCAAGGGCGGCACAAGCGAAGGCATTCACGACAGCCTCAGCTTCCGCTATACAGGCAACACAGCCGACAGCGTCCACGAAAACTTTGACATCGCCGCAAAGGTCATCGGCAGAAGCTTTCGTGATATTGTCCGCACACAGCAGGTGCACAGAGATAAGGTGTGTGAAGTAAAGGGCGGCACAGGCTACCGCATCGTGGCTCTCGATAATGACGGACTGGTCACCAATGTCAAAGGCGTAGTGCTCAGCGGCTTCTATGCCGATTGTCAGGTGCTTCTTTTCTATGATAAGGTGAATGAAGCCATCGGACTTTGCCATTCGGGCTGGCGCGGCACAGCTCTCGATATCTGCAAAAAGACTATGGACAAGATGGCAGAGCTTTATGGCACAAAGCCTGAAGACCTGCTTGTCACAATAGGTCCTGCAATCTGTCAGGACTGTTTTGAATGCGACAGAGATGTTTACGATGCATTTATCAATAATTTCGGGGAGGAAATGGAGCAGTATTTCATAATGAAGGGCGTGAAATATCACCCTGACATCACTGCAATCACAATTCACAGGCTGAAAATGCACGGCGTCAAGGCTGAAAATATTGATGCCAGCGGCATCTGCACATTGCATGAGGACGAAAATCTATACTGGTCCCACCGCCGCACAGGAAATAACCGCGGTGTCCACGGCGCATTCATCACATTGAAATAGGTTTTCATGTTGTAGGGGCGAGCATTGCTCGTCCGTAGCCGATAAAACCCAAAAAAGCAGAGGCGCAAACCTCTGCTTTTACTTTATGAAAAACAAAAAAGACAAGCGAAACGCTTGTCTTTTTTATGGCTGGGGATCAAGGATTTGAACCCTGACAAACAGAATCAGAATCTGTCGTGCTACCATTACACAAATCCCCAACGGAACGAGACTTATTATACAGCATAAAATTCAATTTGTCAACACTTTTTTGAAAATATTTTCAAAAATATTTTTTATAGTGGAAGTGATGCAAATTATGTGGTATAATGATATAGTTAAGGTATCACATAAATCACGGCGGAGCCGTGTATGAAATCAGCCGCAGGCTGAATGTAATCGCTGAAAGCGAATGGCATCAAGCCGATTACATACCATATTGAAATATGGATTACATACACGCATAAGCGTGATTACATACCAAGCCTCCCTTGTCGGCTTGAATAAAAAAAGACAAGCGAAACGCTTGTCTTTTTTATGGCTGGGGATCAAGGATTTGAACCCTGACAAACAGAATCAGAATCTGTCGTGCTACCATTACACAAATCCCCAACGGAACGAGATTTATTATACAGCATAAAATTCAATTTGTCAACACTTTTTTCAAAAAAATTAAAAATATTTTTGCGAGGACCATTTTATGAAATTTATGATAATTGACGGCAACAGCCTTATAAACCGCGCCTTCTACGGCGTGCGTCCGCTGTCCACAAAAGAGGGCATTCACACCAATGCGATTTTCGGCTTTTTAAACACATATTTCAAGCTTTTAGAGGAAGAAAAGCCTCAGAATGCCTGCGTCTGCTTTGACCTCAAAGCTCCGACATTCCGCCATCTCCAGTATGAAGGCTATAAGGCGACACGCAAGGGTATGCCCGAAGAGCTTGCCATGCAGATGCCTTATATAAAGGAAATTCTCGATGCTCTCGGTGTGCCGCGTATGGAAAAGGAAGGCTTTGAAGCCGACGATTTATTGGGCACTATCTCTAAAAAATGCGAGGACAAAGGCATCGACTGCACAGTTGTCACAGGCGACAAGGACTCTCTCCAGCTTATCGGCGAAAAGACGAGAGTCGCCATCGTTTCCACCCGTATGGGGCAGACAACCACCAAAAAATTTGATGCTGAAGCCTTCCGTGAGGAATATAACGGTCTTGAACCTCAGAAAATCATCGACCTTAAAGCCATAATGGGCGATAAGAGCGATAATATCCCGGGCGTTGCAGGCATCGGCGAAAAGGGCGCAATGGATTTGCTGACAAAATACGGCTCGCTGAGTGGCGTTTATGAAAATCTTTCCGAAGCAAATATGACCAAATCGGTGTTCAAAAAGCTGACAGAGGGCAGGGAGTCTGCCTTTATGAGCTATGAGCTTGCAACGATAATCCGCGATGTGGACCTCGGTGTCGACGATGATTATTTCAAAATTCATTCGATAAATGAAGGAAAACTCTATGATTTACTTGCAAAACTTGAACTTTTCAGTATAATTAAAAGAATGGGGCTTTCGCCTGACGAGAAAAAGACCGAGGAGATAAAGCAGGAGTTCAATATGCCTGAGTATAAAATCGGCGCTCCTGAAAAAATCGGCGGAACAGTCGGTCTTGCCCTTGAAAATGAGAAAATCGCCCTGTTTGACGGCAAAAACATATATATTACAGATGAAAAAATTATAAATCAGCTCAATAATGCCGAGCTTATCTGCATCCACGACAGCAAGGAGCTCTATAAGAGAGCCAAGCTGACGGGAATGGAAATTACTGTAAAAGTCTGCGACACCGCAGTGGGAGAATATCTCCTTTCGCCGACAGATAATTCCTATCCGATAGAAAAATCCATAATGCGCCGTTTCGGTGTGGAAATCGGTGCAAAATCCGAGGAAAACACCCAGCTTGATATGTTTTCTATGGCAAGCGAGGACCATACAGCCCTTGCGCAGAAAGCCTTTTACACATATTATATGGCGGAGAAAATCAGGGAAGAACTGGAAAATGAAAGCCTGATTGACCTGTTTGAAAATATCGAAATGCCTCTCGTACCCGTCCTTGCAGAAATGGAGGTCAACGGCATTCGCTGCGACATCGAAGCGCTGAAAAACTATGCCGACGAGCTGGCTGTAAAAATGGATGAGCTGACCGAGAAAATCTACGACATCGCAGGCGAAAAGTTCAATATCGGCTCGCCGAAACAGCTTGGCGACATTCTTTTCAACAAAATGGGTCTCAAGGGCGGCAAGAAAACCAAGACAGGCTATTCGACAGATGCCGACACCCTCGAAAAGCTCCGCAAGGATGCTCCAATCGTCGAGCACATCCTCGAATACCGCAAGTACGCCAAGCTCAAGAGCACCTACTGCGACGGACTCATTAAAGTAGTTAATGCAGACGGCAGAGTGCGCACAAGCTTCAATCAGCTTGTCACAGCCACAGGCCGCCTCAGCTCGACAGACCCTAATCTCCAGAATATCCCCGTCCGCACAGAGGAGGGCGAAAAAATCCGCAGAGCTTTCATCGCAGACGAGGGTAAAATCCTCATCGATGCCGACTATTCCCAGATCGAGCTTCGAATTTTAGCTCACATCGCCAACGATGAAAATATGCTGAATGCCTTCAATTCAGGTGTCGATATCCATACATCGACAGCTTCTCAGGTCTTCAACACCCCTCTTGATGAAGTCACACCAAACCAGCGCAGAAGCGCAAAGGCTGTCAACTTCGGCATCGTCTACGGCATCTCGGCATTCGCCCTTTCGGAGGATTTGGGCGTATTCGTAAACGAAGCCCAGAGCTATATGAACGGCTATTTTGCTGTTTACAGCGGTGTTAAAAAATATATGGACGAAATCAAGATAAAGGCAAAGGAAGACGGCTTTGTCAAGACGATTTTCGGCAGAAAACGCGCCCTGCCTGAACTTAAATCGTCCAACCGCAATATCCGCTCCTTCGGTGAGCGTGTCGCCCTCAATATGCCTATTCAAGGTGCGGCGGCAGACATTATGAAGATAGCCATGGTAAATGTCTATAACCGTCTTAAAAAAGAAAATATGAAGACCAGAATGCTCATTCAGGTCCACGACGAACTTCTTCTCGAAGCGCCTCTTGAGGAAAAGGAAAAGGCAAAAATCCTGCTCCGTGAAGAAATGGAAAGAGCGGCAAGCCTTTCTGTAAAGCTTCTCGTCGATGTCCACGAAGGGGCAAACTGGGTGGAGGCAAAATAATGGAAATAAACAGCCTGCTTTTAAAATATATCGACCAGATTTATGAAATCGAGCTTAACAGCTTTTCTGTGCCGTGGAGCATAAACAGCCTCCGCGACGACCTTGAAAACCCTATGGCGAAATATTTCGTGCTGACAGAGGGTGAGGAAGTGCTGGCATATCTGGGCACACGCACAGTGCTGGACGAGATTCACATTATGAATATCGCCGTTAAGCCTGAGCACCGCGGCAAGGGTTACAGCACTATTCTTATGAACGAGCTTGACAGGTTTGCCAAGGAGGGCAATTTCTATTCGATTTCCCTTGAAGTCCGTGAAGGCAACGAAAAAGCCCGCAGCTTATACAATAAATGCGGCTATGAAGTGGTGGGCACACGCCGTGATTACTACGAAAAGCCGAAAGAAAACGCAATTCTCATGGTGAAATATGTTAAATAACGAAAATCCACAGTTTCTCACCGACCAGCTTGTGACCTATCTGGGCAACAAACGCACCCTTGTCGGCTTTATCGGCCAGACTCTCGATATCGTTAAGGCTGAGTTGGGCAGGAAAAAACTGAATATATGCGATATTTTCACAGGTTCTGGTGCAACGGCAAGATTTTTCAAGGCACATTCCGATAAGCTCATCGTGAATGACCTTGAAAATTATGTTGAGGTGCTCAATAAATGCTATCTCACAAATAAGGAAGATGTGCCGTTTGAGCGGCTTGAAAATGAGATGGCAAAGCTGAAAGCCCACCTTGCAGAAGGGCTTCATTCAGGCTTTATCAGCCAGCTTTACGCGCCGAAAAATGATGAAAATATCAAAAAAGGCGAGCGTGTCTTTTTCACAACACGCAATGCCAATTACATCGACACAGCCCGCCAGTATATAGAAAATATGGACGAAAGCATCCGCCATTTCTTTATCGCGCCGCTGATTTTCGAGGCTTCGGTCAAGAATAACACATCGGGCGTGTTCAAGGGCTTTTACAAAAACTCCCGCACAGGTGTCGGTCAGTTTGGCGGCAACGGCAGAAATGCCCTGTCGCGAATTCTCGCCGATATCGACATTCCGATGCCGATTTTCTCCGAATATTCCTGCAATGTTGAAATCCATAAGGCAGATGCCAATATTCTTGCCGAAAATCTTCCGACTGTCGACCTGATGTACCTCGATCCGCCATATAATCAGCACCCTTACGGCAGTAATTATTTCATGCTCAACCTTATCTGCGATTATAAGAAGCCTCAGGCGGTCAGCCGTGTTTCGGGCATACCGACCGACTGGAATCGCTCCGATTATAACAGGGAAAAGGCGGCTCACGATACGCTTTTTGACCTGTGCATGAAAGCAAAGGCAAAATATCTGCTCATTTCCTTTAATTCGGAGGGTTTCATCAGCAAGGATGAGATGGAAAAAATGCTGTCGCAAATCGGTAAGGTCCGCACATTCCAGCAGCGTTACAACGCCTACAAAGCCTCACGAAACCTTTATGGCAGAGATGTACATATAAATGAGTATCTTTATTTAATAAAAAAATACTAAAACCCTTTTCAAACGGCAAAAAATATTATATAATATTATTTACGGCTTATGCGCCAACCCAAAGCCAAAATAAAATATGCAATTATGCGTAGGGGAGCCGCTTGCTGCTCCCGAAAAATAATAATTGTATAGTTATTTGCAGGGGACGGCATTTATGACGTCCCGCGGACAAGGTACGCCGTGTCCTTACTGAAAACCATATTTTATATCACATAAAGAGGAAAAAATATGATAATACTTGCAATAGAAAGTTCCTGCGACGAAACTGCGGCATCAATAAGCCGCGACGGCAGGGAAATTCTTTCCGATGTTGTCTATTCCCAGGCAGATATGCACGCCCTTTACGGCGGTGTCGTCCCTGAAATCGCATCGAGAAAGCATATTGAAAAAATATCGCTGGTGGTGGAAGAAGCCATCACAAAGGCAGGCATTAAAAAGAGCGACATCGACGCTGTTGCCGCAACCTGCGCTCCGGGCCTTATAGGCGCCCTTCTTGTAGGCGCAAACTTTGCCAAGGCAGCGGCACTTGCTCTCGGTGTGCCTTTCATTCCTGTTCATCACATCAGAGGTCACATCTCGGCAAACTACATCGCATTCCCAGAGCTTAAGCCACCATTCATCGCTCTTGTAGCTTCGGGCGGTCACACAATCATCGTCGATGTTGAAGATTACACAAAGATGACTCTCGTCGGCACAACCCGTGACGATGCCGCAGGTGAAGCCTTCGATAAAATCGCCCGCGTACAGGGCCTCCCATATCCGGGCGGCAAGATTCTCGATGAGCTTTCCCAGACAGGTGAAAGCGGCTATTATAAGCTTCCGCAGGCGGCTATCAAGGACCATCCTTATGATTTCTCCTTCTCCGGCCTCAAAACTGCCGCTATCAATATTATCCACAACGCCCAGCAGAAGGGTGAGGAAATAAACAAGCATCACATGGCGAAGGCGGTCTCAGAAACGGTAGCCGATACAATCGTGCCGCGCGTGCTTCTTGCGGCTAAGAATTTAGGAAGAGATACAGTTGTTGCGGCAGGCGGTGTTGCGGCAAACAGTCTGCTCCGCGCCCGTCTTGAAGCAGGGGCAAAGAAGCAGGGCATCAAGCTTTTCGTTCCGCCATTAAAGCTTTGCGGTGACAACGGCTCAATGATTGCTTGTCAGGCATATTATGAATATATGGCAGGCAATACCTCTGACCCTGCCCAGAATTGCTTTGCAACAATGGCTGTCTCCGATTCCTTCTTCGAGGACAGATAAAATTTTCGCAAAAGACACAAATATACCATAATTTCATACTATAATACGATTTGAAACTATGCACCCTATAAAAGCCTCCCTTTGGTAAAGGGAGGTGTCACGAAGTGACGGAGGGATCGAAGCTTTGATTACGAAGAATCTTTGTCTTCACATGGTTTTAAAATAAAAAACAACAACTTACATACGGAGGACAATGTGAAAAAATCCAGACTTATCAGCCTTGTGCTCTGCCTTGCTCTTGCGGTCACAGCGCTCGCAGGCTGCTCCAAGGCAGACGAAAAATACGATTTCAGCAAGCCGCTCGACGAAAAGGGCATTTTCAAGGACATCGACTTTGCAGAAGTCGTTAAGCTCCCTGACTACAAGAACTTCAAGTTCACAGAAGGCACTCTTGAAGTTTCCGATGAAGACATCGAAACAAAAATCAACGAGCTTCTCGCTCAGCACCAGATTGCAAACGAAATCAAGGACAGAGCAGTTGAAGACGGCGACACACTCAACATCGACTATGTGGGCTCTATCGACGGCGTCGAATTTGAAGGCGGCTCCACAGAGGGCGAAGGCACAGAAGTTACAATCGGCGTAACAAACTACATCGACGACTTCCTTCAGCAGCTCATCGGCCATAAGCCGGGCGAAAACTTCGATATCGAAGTTACATTCCCTGAAGATTACGGCAAGGAAGAGCTCAACGGCAAGGACGCTATCTTCAATGTTACAATCAATTCCATTCTCGAATATGTAAATCCTGAGCTTACAGACGATTTCGTAAAGGAAAATTTTGAAGGCACTTACGAAAATGTTGAAGATATGTATGAAAAGGTTACAGAAGATATCCTCAATACACAGAAGCTCAACGATGTATGGACACAGTTCACAGAAGGCGCTGAATGTGTAGACCTTCCAGACGAGGTTTACCAGTTTGAAAAGCAGGTTCTTCTCAACTACTACAAGACAATGGCTGCTCAGTACGGCATGGAATTCAAGGACTATCTCACAGCTATCGGTGTAGCAGGCGAAGAACAGTTCATCATCCAGAATGCAGACCAGATCAAGGCAAATGCCGCAAATACACTTGCTATCCAGGCTCTTATGGTGGCAGAAGGTCTTGAAGTTACAGATGCAGACCTTGATGAATACTTTGCAGAAGACTATTCCGCTCTCGAAGAAGCTTATGGCAAGCCATATATCAAGCTCGCTATCATGCAGGACTTCGCAATGGAAAAGCTCCTGGAAAATATGCAGTAAAATAATAAAAGCTCTCCGGAACGGAGAGCTTTTTGTTTATTTATTTAAGCCTTCCCCTTGAGGGTAGTGAAACGGCGACCGCGGTGTTGAATGACAGCCCAGTGGGCTGTCAGACCCGCGGCGTGACCGAGCCGCAGCGAGACAGGGGGACCACTTTAGTGGTGGATGAGGTGTAGACCAAAGGTCGTCACTTAATATGCCGCAGGCGCAACATATCTGCGAAGCAGAATGTAATCACCGAAGGTGCATTACATCTCCCTCAGCATTTTACCCAATATCCCAATACCCCTCACAATTTCCTCCTTTGTCGGAGTGGAGAAATTGAGCCTTACCGCGTTGGAAACGCCGTACTCAGGAATGAGGGTACTGCCCGGAATGCAGGCAACGCCATTTTCGATAGCCTTTCGGACAAAAGGCTCGCTGTCCATTCCCTCAGGCAGATAAAACATAATGAACATACCACCGTCAGGACGGGTGAAATGAATGTTTTCAGGGAAGTTTTTCTCCATTTCACCAATCATCAGCGAACATTTTTCGCTGTACATCCCAACGATTCTCTCAATATGAGCGTCATAATCACAGCTTGTCAGAAATTCATGGCATATATGCTGAGTCAGCGGCACAGTGTGAATATCGGTGCATTGCTTGCCTGTTATAAGGCGGGGAATAAGCCCCTCATTTACACACATAAAACCGACACGCAGGGCAGGGGCGATAACCTTTGAAAAAGAGCCGCAGTAGACAACTCTGCCGTCACGGTCGAAACTTTTAATCGGCAAAATCGGCTCACCTCTGAAACGGATATCGCTGTAAGGGTCGTCCTCAAGAATGACCGCATCGTACTTGACAGCCAGCTCATAAATCGCCTTTCGCTTTTCGGGAGAGGTTGTGATACCGGTCGGATTCTGGAAAGTCGGAATTATATAAATCAGCTTTGTATTCGGATTTGCGGCGAGAGCTTCTTCCAGTTTCTGTAAATCCATTCCGCCCTCTTCAAGAGGCACACCAACAAGATGAGCCCCATAAGTGCGGAAGGTGTCCATGGTGCTCATGTAGGAATAGCCCTCGCAGATGACAGTGTCACCCTCGTCAAGCAGGCATTTTGCCACTAAATCGGCCGCCTGTTGCGCGCCTGTAGTTATAAAAATGCGGTCACGGTCGACGCCGTACTTGTCGCGCATACGCTTTTTCAGCGTTTCGATAAGAGGAATATAACCCTCGCTGGAAGCATACTGAAGCATACCGACAGGGTCTTTATTTAAAATGTCAGCGGCAATTTTCGTCACATCAGCCTTTGGAAAAAGGGCAGGGAAAGGGTTGCCGCCGCCGAAAGGAATCATTGAAGGGTCGTCAGCCAGCTTGAAAATCTCCGAAATGAGAGCATCGTCGACAGCCGATATTTTACGCGAAAGCTTAAAATCCATACAGCACCTCCGGGTTGTGTTTATACTATAAATATATCGCATTTCATGCTATTTTGCAACACCTAAAACAGCCTTCCCCTCGATTCATACCCCAAACAGCAGGCTGTTCGGGGACCCCGTTTGGGAAGGTGGCTTGCGAAGCAAGACGGATGAGGTGTATCCGCAGGCGTCTATTTAATCGTAGGGGAGGGTCTCTGCGCCCTCCCGCCGAAATATTCCAAACAAAAAACGGACACCCTTGCGGATGTCCGTCATAGATTATACACCGAAAACCATAGCGCAGACGGCAAGTACGGAAACCACTGCTATACTGCCGAAAATCAGCTTCAGTCTGTACGTCGGATCTTTGTGCAATCCCAATTTATAGGAGTTGAATACCCATACAAGAAGAAAAACAATGGGAGCGACATACAAAGCGGCACGCATGCCCGATTCAGTAAGAGGACTTCTCATAGTAAATCTCCTTTCGTATTTATATCATAGAAACTATAATCATAAAATAAACCTGCCTTCCCCTTGAGGGGAAGGTGTCACACAACGTGTGACAGATGAGGTGTAGACCGCAGGTCGTTTTAATCAATGCGTCGCAGACACATCAATGTTGCGTAGCAACAATTCATGATGCAGAGCATCAATTCATGCCGAAGGCAATTTATGGCGACAGCCAATTCATTTAACTACTTATCCAGAAGTTCGTGTGTCATCTTGCCGAGAATGTCGATGCCCTTTACGATATCCTCGTCAGATGGAGTTGAGAAGTTGAGACGGAATGCATTGGAAACGCCTTCCTGAGGCATAAATGCCGCGCCAGGCACGCAAGCTACCTTCTTTGCGATAGCATCCTGC
>SVKW01000063.1 GCA_015068285.1 Oscillospiraceae bacterium
TAACAGGGATAAATAATTGGATATTTTGGATGAGAATGGTGGAAGATATGTCACCATAGGTGACGCGATATGTGTGTTGCACACGATATGTTCCTGCGGAACGCGATATTCGGCTTCGCCGAGCGATATGTTTTCCTGCGGAAAACGTTAAGGTATCTGCGATGCATTTAATGGATTTATTAAATAGACGGGCTACGCCCTACACCCCTCCACCGTTGTTCCAACGGTCCCCCTCCCCTTAACAAGGGGAGGCAAATAGTATTTTAAGCCTCCCCTGTGCAAGGGGAGGTGGCGGCGTTAGCCGTCGGAGGGGTTGTTACCTATAAAAATGTAATTTATCACACCGCACTTCTTCACTTTTCACCATTACTTATTACTTTTTATTGCGGACCGTCGGGGACGCCGGTCCCTACATTTTTCGGGAGGGCACAGAGACCCTCCCCTACGGAATTTTTTTGCAGAATATTTTGTAGGGGCGGGTTTCCATGCCTGCCCGCCTTATTCAATCCGTGATTTATCACACCGTACTTCTTCACTATTGAACGGCGAGAGCAAGCCCCCGCCCTACGTTCTCTACGGGAGCAGCAAGCGGCTCCCCTGCATAATTTAAAAGGGCGGGGTTGAAATGCCCGCCCGTAACTTTACATATTTCTCATTTTCATAAGTTCAATGGCTTCCTTGCCGGAGATATGCTCAGGTGTTATCTCCACGATTGCCATGGCATTGAATGAGCCGTTTATCTCGTTTTCGCGGCTTTCCACCGTTTCGTCAGGAGAATATTTACCGGAAATTGCGCGGATTGCGGCGAGGATTTCTTCCTTTTCTGTGAGGATTTTTGCCTTGCCGAAAACGATTGCACTGCGGAAAAATGTTGTGAACTTTTCAGGCACGATTTCGTCCTTGTCAACAACTGTGAAGCAGACCTTATCGCACTTTGTGATGGCATCGATTTTATGTCCCATTTTGGCGCAATGGAAATAGATTTTGCCATTAAGGTAAGTGTAGCTGACAGGCACGCCATAAGGGTAGCCGTCGTCGCCGATGACAGAAAGGATGCCGTTTGAGCCTCTTTCAAGCACTTCATTTGTGATATTTTCAGGCAAAACCTGATTTTTTCTTCTCATTTCTCTGAACATTGTTGTACTCCTTTTTTCGAATGAATTGCACTTCGTGCATGAATTGCCTGATGGCATGAATTGTGTAAACACATGAATTGTTCCTGCGGAACATTGTGGTGCCTGCGGCGCGATTTAATAAGTGGGAGGGCACAGAGACCCTCCCCTACGGAATTTTTTTGCAGACTATTTTGTAGGGGTGGGTTTCCATGCCCGCCCGCCTTATTCAATCCGTGACGAAGTCACACCGCACTTCTTCAATATTGAACGGCGAGAGCAAGCCCCCGCCCTACGTTCTCTACGGGAGCAGCAAGCGGCTCCCCTACAATTTTCGGACCATCGGGGACGCCGGTCCCTACCTGTATATCTTTTTCACCCATTCGCGGCGGATTTCCCATATATTGCCGTAGTAATTTTTATTTCCTGTTATGGTGATATTATCATCGAAAAGCCGCTGCCAGCTTTCCTCAATTTCCCTCTTTATCTGAGGATAAAAGGCCGTCGAAAAGGCTTTTATATCGTTTGTGCCGTACTCGGCCAGCATTTCGCCATGGCGCTTTTTGTCCTTTTCGTCAAGAGGGATATAGCTGTAATTTGTGATGGAAGTCCACTTTTCGATATTGATTTTCGTGATTATCTCCTGGTCGATTTCAAGCTCAAGCATTACAAAGCCGGGCTGAAGCATCATCGTGGCTTCCTTCTCCATCGAAACCCAGACAGGGTAATCGGCATCCTCCGGCTTATCGGGAAGATGCTTCACCAGCCAGTCATAGCATTTGAGCACAAGACCTTCGTGGTCATCGGCAGTTTTGGCAATTATATGCCGTTTTGCCGTGTATCTGCCTTCCTTTTCAATTATTTCAGCCACATTTTCGTGCTGTTTTGTCCAGACAAGTATTTTTGACATGATTGATGTACCTCTTTTATCACCTTCAGTGATGCGATATGCGCATAGCGCGCGATATATAAATGCGATATATCCTGCAGATGCGATATGTTTTCTGTGAAAACACAAATGTATCTGCGATGCGATTTAATAGGCGGGAGGGCACAGAGACCCTCCCCTACGGAATTTTTTCGCAGACTATTTTGTAGGGGCGGGTTTCCATGCCCGCCCTCCTTATTCAATCCGTAATTTATCACACATTGCTTTTTCAATATTGAACGGCGAGAGCAAGCCCACGCCCTACGTTCTCCACGGGAGGGCGCAGAGACCCTCCCCTACGATGGATTATTCTCCGATTATTTCTCTTACGCGTTTTTTCTGCATTTTCATCATGCGTTTCCAGCTTACGAAGCCATAGATATCGTTGGCGAGAAAGACCATAAAGCAGACCGCCATCGGAATATATCCCGGATTTGTTACGCTTGCCATAAGCCACATTATTATAAGCACCACATCATTCGATGCGTAGGCAAGGGCATAGTACGGCGAGCGGAGGACAGACAAGCCTGCGGCGAAAAAGCTGGTTGTGACCGAAATCGTGCTGATGATGAGATTTGCCGTGTTGAAATATTTCAGTATGAAATAAAATACCGCTGTGACGATGGCTGTCAGTATGCCAAGACCGATGATTTTCAAAGGTGTCAGCTTTGCGACGGCAACCTGTGATTTGCCCTGTTCAAAGGGGTGACGAATCCATTCGATGGCGGCTATGGCAGCTGTCGGTGCTGTCATGCCCACATAGGTCAGCATTTCGCCGTAATAGGCGAATCCGAAGGAGATATAGCCATAGATAAGGCTGAAAATTATCATTAAAATCTGGCCGATTACTTCCCCTCTTGCAATGAAAATCAGCGATGTGACGCCGATGAGTGAGGCTATAAGTGTGAGAAGATTTTTGTCTGTACCGAAGAAAAAGCTGACGGTTATCAGCAGTGACGAGGTCAGCCAGAGGTTTTTTTCGAATTTTGTGAGATTTTTCATTGTGTGCATCCTTATGTGTATTTGCGCAGGCGGCAAAACGGCGATCACATTCCGCATCACAGCCTGCGCATCAAGAAAGAATAGGCGTATGGATAAAAAAAGGCATCCACACGCTCATCTTCAAAGACCTAACGATGAACACATGAATGCTTCCATTCGCTGCCCGGTGGCAGCACTTTATTATGCTTTGCTATGATATTGTAGCATAATTTTTGGCAGAAATCAATAGCATTCATGTGATTTTGGCAGGAAAACAGCAAACAAGTTAACTTATTTAATCCGTCGGAGACACCGCGATTGCCATATGGCATCATTTATGTATGTAATCGGTGCCTGCGGTGCGATTTGATAATGCGGACCGTCGAGGACGCCGGTCCCTACCGGACACCTCATCCACCATCTTCGATGGTCCCCCTTCCCCTCAAGGGGAAGGCTTAAATCCCACCGTCGAGGTTGCCGTCTCTGCAAAACTTCTAAAACACCGCCTGCACTAAAAACATATACACGGCGGTGCCGCCTGCGATTGAAATGAGCATCTGTCTTTTCCACAGGTGGAGAATGACTGTGACCGCTATGCCGATTATTTCCGGAATGCCGAATGGGGCGCTCATAAAACTTACGCCTTTAAGGCAGTATACCACGAGCATTGCGAAAACTGCGCCCGGCAGATATTTGCCCAGATATTGAATGAATTTCGGCGTTTCCTGTCCCTCTTTGAAAATCAAAAAAGGCAGGGCGCGTGTGATGACTGTGCCTAAAATTACCATTGAAATCGTGATTATATGCTGAATTACTGTCATTTATGCCCCCTCCTTTCTGCTTCTGATAAGGGTGAGAAAGCCCAGAATACCTATCATTGACGGTATTATAAAGTTGTCCTTGCCGAATGCCGCAAGGCAGATCGCCGAGATTATAAAGCCCATTATCGCGCTTGTGTGGTCCTTGTCCTTGAGCCATTGTTCAAGGAAGATGACGACAAACATGGCTGTCAGCACAAAGTCGAGACCTTCGGTGTTGAATGTGATGAGCGAGCCGAAAAGTCCGCCTAAAGTGGAGCCGAAAAACCAGTAGGAATGGTTTAACAATGTAACGAAAAACATAAACCAGCCCTTGTCCACATCCTCGGGAATGTCGGCGGTGTAGTTTATCGAAAAGCTTTCGTCGCACATACCGAATACAAGGTAAAGCTTTTTCCAGCCCATATTTTTGTATTTATCCAGCATTGAAATGCCGTAAAACAGGTGTCGGGCGTTGATCATCAATGTCATTGTGAGAGCCTGCAGGGGATTGAATGCGCCGAGAAGCATATTTACTGTGACAAATTCTATCGAGCCTGCGAAGATTGTAAGGCTCATAAGGCAGGGATACCAGGCGGAAAATCCCGATGTGCGCATGAAGATACCGTATGTCATGCCGAGAAAACAGAAGCCCATGAATATGGGAAGGGTGTGTGGAAAAGCGGCACGGAAGGCCTTGAGTTTTGTGTTCATAGTGGTGTTCCTTTTGTTGTTTTGCTGCGCAAAAGCGATATACGCTTCGCGTGCGATATATAAATGCGATATATCCTTTGGATGCGATATGTTTTCTGTGAAAACACAAATGTATCTGCGATGCAATTTAATAAGCGGGAGGGCGCGGAGACCCTCCCCTACGATTTGACCACGAAAGAATAGTTGTAGGGGCGGTGGTTCCATCCCCGCCCGCATTATTAAATGTGACGAAATCACACATTATATCCGCGCAGAGGTATGTAATCACCGCAGGTGTATGTAATCGCATTGCGTATGGCATCATTTATGTATGTAATCGGTGCCTGCGGCGCGATTGGATAAGGCGTGAGCGGCAAGCGGCTCCCCTACGCACACATCCTTTGCCTCCCCTGTTCAAGGGGAGGTGGTGGCGTTAGCCATCGGAGGGGTTGTTTCCTATTTAATAGCCCAATATGCCGTAGGCACACCTTGTAAAATGGGGTTTCCAAAGGGGTGCCAACCCCATGTGGTCAGGTGGTCAAACTGCCTGACCAGTTTGTGCATTTTGGTTCTTTTGTGCACTCATAAAGAACCTGCCGGAGGCAAACCACGCCTTGCGCGTGGCGGGGAAGCTTGTGATTTAAATAAAACTTTAATTTGTAAATAAGATTCAAGACACCTCATCCACCGCAAGCGGTCCCCCTTCCCCTCAAGGGGAAGGCTTTCTTATTTTGTTTGCTTCGCAACTGATTAAATAAGGCGAGATGTTGACAAGCACCATCCCCTACAATGGGATTGTGCCATTGGGGTGGAAAGATTCTTCGCGAGCAACGGGGTCCCCGGGCGACCTGTCGTCTGGGGTGAATATCAGAATGACATTGCATTGTGCGGCAATTCATTATATAACATTATACACCATATTTCTTTCTCTGTGAATAGCATTTTGCTTATTTCCCTCTTGTAATTGCATTCGTTTCGCGGTATAATTTAAACATAATAAATACATAAAGGAGAAACACTATGGAAAAAGTACGTCTCGGCCGCACAGAGATTATCGTCGGCAAAAACTCTTTCGGCGCTCTCCCTATCCAGCGAATTTCCAAGGAAGAGGCTGCTAAATTGCTCCGCAAGGCTTACGAAAGCGGTTTCAACTATTTTGATACAGCAAGAATGTACACAGACTCGGAAGAAAAGATCGGCTATGCCCTTTCCGACGTCCGCGACAACATCATTATTTCCACAAAGACAGGCGCAAAGACTGTTGAAGACTTCTGGGCTGACCTTCACAAGAGCCTTGAGCTTCTCAAGACAGACCACATCGACATTTATCAGTTCCACAACCCTGATTTCTGTCCAAAGCCAGGTGACGGCTCCGGTCTTTACGAAGCTATGCTCGAAGCTAAGGAAAAAGGTCTTATCAAGCATATCGGTATCACAAACCACCGTCTTGCTATCGCTGAAGAAGCTGTCAAGAGCGGTCTTTACGAAACACTTCAGTTCCCATTCTCCTATCTTGCAAGTGAGAAGGACGTTGCTCTCGTAAAGCTCTGCGAAGAACACGATGTGGGCTTCATCTGCATGAAGGCGCTTTCGGGCGGTCTTATCACACATTCCGATGCTGCTTACGCATATCTTGCACAGTTCCCTGTTGCTCCTATCTGGGGTATTCAGCGTGAAAGCGAGCTTGATGAATTCATCTCCTACATCGACAACCCACCTGCAATGACTCCTAAACGCGAAGAGTTCATCAAGAAGGAAAAGGTTGAGCTTGCAGGCGAATTCTGCCGTGGCTGCGGATACTGTATGCCTTGCCCAATGGGTATCCAGATCAACACCTGCGCAAGAATGTCCCTCCTTCTCCGCCGTTCCCCAACAGCAGGTCATCTCTCTGAAAAGGGTCAGGCTATGATGAAGAAGATCGACGACTGCATCGGCTGCGGCAAGTGTAAGGCTGCTTGTCCATACGGTCTCGACACACCAAACCTCCTCAAGAGAAACTATGAGGATTATAAGACATTTTTAAAGTAAGATAATTTGAAAAAGACCGTCCGTATGGGCGGTCTTTTTTGTTTACACTTTGTGCAAGTGAAGTGTGCTTCGCACATGAAGAAATGATGCAGCTTCGCCGTGAAGTGTTTGCTTTGCAAACATTAAGGTATCTGCGATGCATTAAATAGGGCGGGACGTCGAGGGCGCCGTCCCCTACAAAACGGTTTTTCGTGGATTGTTTTGTAGGGGCGAGCATTGCTCGTCTATTTTATTCAATGTGATTTATCACACCACACTTTATCACTTTTCACTTTTACCTATAACTTTATTTATCCCCCATAAAAAGGGGTTGCCCCCGACAGCAGGGTACGGCTGTCGGGGGCATCTGAAGAAAAAATTATGTTATGAAAGGAGTTACCTTTGGAAACGTAATTTTCAGTTTATATTTTTAGAGGTCAATGAAAAGATTTATCGTATTTACAATAATTTATGTGTGTGCCATGCCGTCGACACTGAGCACAACGCCTGTGATATAGGATGCATCGTCGGATGCTAAGAATACGAAAGCGTTTGCGATGTCCTCAGGCTGGCCGAGTCTGCGGAGAGGAATATTCTTGATGAGAGGCTCGATGACTTCCTTTGGCACAGCCTTCATCATATCTGTTTCGATGATGCCCGGAGCAACTGCGTTGACACGGATGCCCTTTGGACCGAGCTCACGAGCGAGAGAAACTGTGAGACCGTTTACTGCAAATTTGGAAACAGGATATGCAAGACCGGATGGCTGACCATGCTTGCTGACCATTGAAGATGTGGAAAGAATAACGCCTGTGCCGCGTGCCAGCATACATTCGGAAGCTGCGCGGATAGAATTGAAAACGCCCTTTACATTGAGGTCCATGACCTTATCGAACATTTCCTCTGTATATTCTGTAAACGGTGTGCTTTCCGAAACGCCTGCGTTATTGACGAGAATGTCAACACAGCCGTAAGTTTTGCGGATATAGCTGAAAGCCTGGCGTACAGATTCAAGACTTGCAAGGTCAGGCGCGATGCCTGCGATTTTGCTTTCAGGATATTTTTCACGAAGCTGATTTACCGCCTTGTCTGCCGAAGCCTGTGAGCTTGCTGCGATAACTACTGTTGCGCCTTCACGAAGGAATGCGTCTGCTGTTGCATAGCCGATACCACGGCTGCCGCCTGTTATGAGAGCTATCTTACCCTTGAGTTTCATAATTTTTCCTCCTGTATAACTTTAATTTTTATCTTGACTAAAGTATACCATAACAGTGTACTATTGTCAATAGGTAAATTATACTTTTTTAGTAAAAATTAAAATATTTTTTTACCTCCCGGAAAAGGGGAGGTTAAGGGGGGTGTGCTATTGGGGTGGAAAGATTCTTCGCTTCACTCAGAATGACAGAGAATTTTCTTGCCTCCCTCTGAGGAGGGAGGTGGCTGCCGACAGGCAGACGAAGGGAGAGAATTTTATTTAATCCATGACGAAGTCATTCAATTTATAAAGAAAAACTTATCTAAACCGAAATCCTTCTCGCCACGCGCAAGGCGTGGTTTGCCTCCGGCAGGTTCTTTATGAGTGCACAAAAGAACCAAAATGCACAAACTGGTCAGGCAGTTTGATCACCGTGACCACATGGGGTTGGCACCCCTTTGGAAACCCCATTTTACAAGGTGTGCCTACGGCATATTGGGCTATTAAATAACACCCTCTCCGTCAATTCTGCGGACTGCCACCTCTTCCTCTTAAGAGGGGAAGGCAAGAAGCTTGTGCGCAGGGCGATTTTACACCAGCTGATAAAACAGTCCGTGGTTTGTGCAGTACCAGACCAGCTTGCCGTGGCCCCGTTTTTGTATACGGACATTCATATCCCATTCGGGATAGGTTTTCACCATGACGAGCTTCTCCCCCGTTGCGAAAGCGACGAAAGAAATATAATGCTCCTTTGTCATAGGGTGGTCTGATGTGATAAACCAGTCGTTTTCAATCACTTCCACATTGAGCTTTTCGTCGTTTTCCGCCTTTTTCAGCTCAAGCGGACTTAATTTATGTCCGCAGCAGGAAATTTCTGCACAGCCTGTGGAGAAAGTGAGATTACCGCAGGTGGGGCAGACGAAATATTTTGCGTTTTTCATATTTACCCCTTTTTCATCGTTTATATTCATTCGCCCTGTCAGCAGGGTATCGACTTTGATGCCGAAAATATCGCTCAGCTCGACGAGGAGCGACACATCGGGCAGACCTAAGCCCCGCTCCCATTTGCTGACCGTTTTGTCCGATATATTCATAAGGTCGGCTAAAGCTTTCTGCGTCATGCCCATTTTCATGCGCAGATCGCGGATAAGCAAGCCTGTTTTGTTGAGCTCCATAAGAACACCTCCGATGTGTATATTATATGATATGATGGGGCGGATTGCAATAAACGGGGCGTAGAGTGGAGATAAATTCGCCGTTGGCGAGCTGAATTGAACAAGTTCAGCTAAATTCGCTTGCTCGAGTTAAATTGCCTTCGGCAGCTATGGTGTGACAGGTCACATTTAATAATACGGACGAGCAATGCTCGCCCCTACGCACAATCCCCTTGTAGGGTGCGGCGCCCTCGACGCACCGCCTATATTCAATGCGCCGCAGGCACCGATTACATACATAAATGATGCCATACGCTTTGCGATTACATACACCTGCGGTGATTACATTCTGCTGCGCAGATATAATGTGTCTCCGACGGATTTAATAAAATTCTCTCCCTCCGTCTTGCTACGCAAGCCACCTCCCTCCTCAGAGGGAGGCAAGGGGATTGTGCGTAGGGGCGGGTTTCCATGCCTGCCTGCGGGATGTCGGCAAGCGCCATCCCCTACATATTGTTATTGCACAACGACGAAAAAGGCTGCCCTTGCGGACAGCCTTTTTCTGAGAAAGAAAGAAACTATATTAGTCTTCGATTACGTATGCGTTTGTGAAGTCATGGAATGGTGTGAGGCGGGAAACCTTAGCATCCATGAGGTTCTTGTTCATACCAGCGTAGGACTGTGTCTGGAGAAGTGGAACCCAAGCAACGTCTTCTGTGATGATCTTCTGGAGTTCCTTATACATAGGAGCTCTCTTTTCCCAATCCATTTCAGCCTTTGCAGCGTCGATGAGCTTGTCAGCTTCTGGGTTGGAGTAGTAACCACGGTTACCGGATGCTGGTTCGGATTCAGAGTGGAACATGAGGGACATTGTTCTGTCTGGGTTATAGCAGTTGGACCAGCCGAGGAGGAAGCCTTCGTGTTCTGTACCATTGAGGTAAGAAAGGAATGCGCCGAATTCCTGCATACGGATTGTTACTTCAATACCGATTTCTGCAAGCTGGGACTGGATAACTGTAGCAACCTTGTCCATTGTGTTGGAAGAAACGCCGATTTCGAATGTTACGCCGCCGTCTGGGTAGCCAGCTTCAGCCATCTTTGCCTTTGCCTTTTCAACATTGTATGGATATGGGTTGAGGTCTGGGTCGTGGGAAGGCATCATAACCTGGAATACGGAGTTAACCGGGATAGCATAACCTTCGTAGCAGATGTCGATGATGTCCTGCTTGTTGATACCGTAAGCGATAGCCTGGCGGAGAGCCTTGTTATCGAATGGAGCGTGTTGGTTGTTGATGCCGAGGTAGGAGATGGATGTACCTGTCATCTGTTCTGTCTTGAGGTCTTCGTTAGCGAGAACACGTTCTGTGTCGATAGCTGCAACAGAAGCGATGAAGTCGATTTCACCTGTTTCAAGAGCGATTGTCTGGGAAGCTGCTTCCGGGATAACACGCATTGTGATTGTGGAAGCCACAACAGCACCCTTATAGTAGTCTTCAAAGCGTTCTACTGTGATATGGTCGTTGATAGCCCATTCTTTGAGTTTCATTGGGCCTGTACCGATTGGTTCTTCACCGTACTTGCCGCCTGCTGCTTCGATTTCTTCAACAACCTTTTTGTTAACGATACATGCCTGTGGGCCTGCAAGGTTGAGAAGAATTGGAGCCATTGGTTCGCTTGTTGTGAAGTTGATTGTGTAGTCATCAACTACTGTAACGCTGTCGATCTTGTCGTAGAGAGCAGCTGTCTTTGGCTTTTCAACCATTCTTTCGATGGAGAACTTAACGTCTTCAGCCTTCATTTCGTCGCCGTTGTGGAACTTAACGCCTTCTTCAAGCTTGAGTTCATATTCTGTATCGGAAACGATTGTCCATTCCTTACAGAGACCTGGGAGAAGGTTTGTTTCGTTGTCGAAGTAGAAGAGCTTGCCATAGATCATGTCGCAGATAGCAGCAGAGTATACGTCTGTCTGGTCATGTGGGTCGAGAGATGATACGTCAGCTGTGTTTGCGAAAATGATATCAGTTCTGATATTTTCAGGTGCAGCTGTTGTTGTTTCGCCAGCTGCAGTTGTTGTTTCACCTGCAGGAGCGGCTGTAGTTGGTGTTTCTTCCTTAGCACAGCCTGCGAGGAGCGCAAACATCATTGCAAGGGAGAGAGCAAGAGCTACGAGTCTTTTCATTGTTTTCCTCCATAAATTTTAATTTTTCGTGACCGATTGGTCATTATGAATCTTATCATAGAAAAAAGCTATATGTCAAATTGATATGTATTAAGATTTCCAATAAAGATTTTACATGAATTTTACATTCAGGTGCATAAGTTGTATAAAAACATATATAATCATTCGCATAAAACGCATAAACAGTATATACAGTTTTTCCCAGTATGTGTATTTTCCATAATAATTCTTTAACAATTTGTGCGAAATGATGTTTTTTTAAAACAGATACAATAAGTAAATTTTTTGTCATATTCTGTCGGTAGGTTAAGATATAGATTATTTAGTATAGAGGAATCAGGTTTGCGCCGTTGGGGTGAATACCAGAATGACAGGGTGTTTTGTAGGGGAGCCGCTTGCTGCTCCCGCATTATTTAATCCGTGACGAAGTCACACCTTATATCTGCGTAGCAGTATGTAATCACCGCAGGTGTATGTAATCGCACAGCGCATGGCATCATTTATGTATGTAA
>SVKW01000064.1 GCA_015068285.1 Oscillospiraceae bacterium
CTGGCTGAAAAAATGGGCAAGGGCGAAATCGCAGAGCTTCTCAAGGGCAAGAAGGCAAGAGAGAAGAAGCGCTATGAAAAGAAACACGGCACACAGGGTAAAACAGCATCGGCGAAAAGGAGATAGACATGGTGAAGTATAAACTTTCCGAGTTGGCAAAGGATTTCTCCGTAAATAATAAGGTTATCATGGATACTCTTACAAAGCACGGCAAAAATCCTAAAAACGCCTCTCATACACTTAATGAAGAAGAAATAAATATAGTTCTCGAAGCTCTGACTCAGGCTAATCAGGTGGCAAGCATCGATGAAATGAGAAAGATTCAGGCTAAGGCTGCGGAAGAAAGAAACAACGCATCCAAGGCTAAGATGATGCAGGAAGAACAGAGTGAAAAAACCGTTTCGGAAAAGAAACAGGAAGAGGCCGGCAAAATGACAAAAACTCCAAAGAAGTCTGAGGAAAAGCCACAGACAAGAAATAACGAAAACCGCGGCGAAAGAAATGAAAACCGTGACAACAGAAACAGAAACGAAAACCGCGGTGAAAGAAACAACCAGAATCGCGATAACAGAAACAATAATCGTAACGATAATCGCAATGACAACAGAAATCAGAATCGTGACAACAAGCCTGCTCACCACAATGAAAAGCCAAAGGCTCAGCAGCAGGAAGCTCCAAAGAGCGATGAACTGGTTCTCAAGAAGACACCTCAGGTCCACTATGTTGACACAAGAGGTACAAATGTAAATATCGCAAAATACGAAGAAAGAGATGACCTTGTCCCGGACAGCGCAAAGCGTCACGCAAATGCAGGCGGCAAGGAAAAGTTCAAGAAGAACAACCAGCAGAAGCAGAATCCTTATGCAGGCAACAAGAAGCGTCAGGAAGAACAGGAACGCCTCAAGAAGCTCCAGCAGGAAGCTCTCAAGAAGGTTCAGCTCAAGGTTCTCATTCCTGATGAAATCAGCGTAGGCGAGCTTGCAACACGCCTCAAGAAGAATGCGGCAGAAGTTGTAAAGCAGCTTATGAAGCTTGGCGTTCTCGCATCTGTATCTCAGGTTATCGACTTTGATACAGCAGCTATCGTAGCAGAAGAATTCGGCGCAAAGGTAACAAAGGAAGTTGTTGTAACAATCGAAGAACAGCTCTTCGACGAATCCGAAGACAAGGCAGAAGACCTCATCGAAAGAAGCCCTGTTGTCGTAGTTATGGGTCACGTTGACCACGGTAAGACATCCCTCCTCGACAAGATCAGATCTGCAAATGTTACAGCAGGCGAAGCAGGCGGTATCACACAGCACATCGGTGCTTACAGAGTTAAGGCTGGCGGCAGAGATATCACATTCCTCGATACACCTGGCCACGCAGCATTTACATCCATGCGTGCCCGCGGTGCTTCCGTAACAGACGTAGCTATCCTCGTTGTAGCTGCTGACGACGGTATCATGCCACAGACAATCGAAGCTATCAACCATGCTAAGGCAGCTAATGTTCCAATCGTTGTAGCTGTCAACAAGATGGATAAGGAAGCTGCTAACCCAGACAGAATCATGCAGCAGCTCACAGAATATGACCTCGTTCCTGAAGAATGGGGCGGCACAACAACAGTATGTAAGATTTCTGCAAAGACAGGTATGGGCATTGATGAGCTCCTCGAAATGGTGCTCCTCACAGCCGATATGCAGGAACTCAAGGCAAATCCAAACAGACTTGCAAAGGGTACAGTTATCGAAGCAAAGCTCGACAGAGGTCGCGGTCCTGTTGCAACAGTTCTCATTCAGAACGGTACACTCAACAGCTCCGATATCATCATCGCAGGTAAGGCGGTAGGCCGTGTTCGTGCTATGACAAACGACAGAGGCGAAAAGGTTGAAAAGGCAGGTCCATCCGTTCCTGTTGAAATCATCGGCCTTGCAGAAGTTCCTGAAGCAGGCGACATCTTCTACGCAGTTGAAGATGAAAGAATGGCAAGAACACTTGCTGAAAAGCGTAAGGAAGAAGAAAAGGCAGAACGCGCAAAGGCTATGCAGAAGGTCACACTTGACAACCTCTTCTCCCATATCGAACAGGGTGCTATCAAGGACCTCAACATCATCGTCAAGGCAGACGTTCACGGCTCTGCAGAAGCAGTCAAGGCTTCCCTTGAAAAACTCTCCAACGAAGAAGTACGCGTAAAGGTTATCCATTCCGGTGTCGGCGGCATCAACGATACAGACGTTATGCTCGCTTCCGCTTCCAGCGCTATCATCGTAGGCTTCAATGTTCGTCCTGAAGCAGGTGCAGCAGAAAATGCGGCACAGGCTGAAGTTGACATCAGACTTTACAGAATCATCTACGACTGCATCGAAGAAATGGAAGCTGCCATGAAGGGTATGCTCGCTCCTAAGTTCAAGGAAGTTATCTACGGTCATGCAGAAATCCGCCAGACATATAAGGTTTCTGGCGTTGGTACAGTTGCAGGCTGTTATGTAACAGACGGTAAGATCAAGAATAACGCAGAAGTACGTATCGTTCGTGACTCCATCGTTATCTACGAAGGCACACTGGCAGCTCTCAGACGATTCAAGGATGATGCAAAGGAAGTTAACTCCGGCTATGAATGCGGTATGAGCTTTGAAAGATACAACGATATCAAGGAAGGCGATATCGTGGAATGCTTCGGCCAGGAACAGATCGAGGTGCAGTAAATGGCAAATAACAGAACAGGCCGTATCAATGAAGAAGTCCTCAAGGCTATGGGTGAGCTTCTCAGAACAGTAAAAGACCCAAGAGTCAGCGATGCATTCCTCAGCGTTGTCCACTGTGATGTGACAAAGGACCTGAGCTACTGCACAGTATATATCAGCGCACTCGGCCAGGTCGATGCAAAGGAACTTATGAAGGGCCTCAAGTCGGCTTCCGGCTATCTGAGACGCGAGCTTGCACATACACTCGCTCTCCGTCACACACCTGAGCTCATTTTCAAGCTTGATGACTCTATTGCCCACGGTGCAAGAATTTCCAAGCTCATTGACGAGGCAGTAAAATAAAGAGGGGGATAAATTATGTACCAGCTCTCAATGGATGAAGTTTTGATGCTGCTTTACAACAACAATAATTATCTCATCCTCACACATAAAAAACCGGACGGTGACACATTGGGCAGCGCGTCTGCCCTCTGCAAGCTCCTGAGAGAAAAAGGCAAGACAGCTTATCTCCTCGGCAACGAGGAGATGGGCAAGCGCTTTGACGAAATCCTCAGAGGCACACTTGCGCCGGAAGGCTATAAGGCAGATTTTGTAATCAGCGTAGACGTTGCTGATGTAAAGCTTCTGCCTGCAAATGCTCAGTGCTATGCGGAAAATATAATGCTGGGCATTGACCATCACCCGACGAATACAGGCTTTGCAGGACATACATATCTTGAAGCAGATGCAGCGGCAACAGGCGAGATCATCTATAAAATCATGCTTGCTATGGGCGTTGAAGCTACAAGAGATATTATGACTCCTGTATATATCGCTGTCAGCACAGACACAGGCTGTTTCAGATATTCAAACACAACAGCCCATTCCCATATCGTAGCTGCAAAGGCTATTGAAGTAGGGGTGGATATGCCTGAAATAAATAAGGTGTTCTTTGAAACAAAATCTATGGCGAGAATTGCCGTAGAAGCAAATATCTACGATAATATCCAGTATTTCTACGATAACAAGGTGGCTTTCACAAAGCTTTCGAGAGCTACCATCGACGATAACGGCGCAACAGAGGACGATCTTGATAATATTTCGTCCATACTCAGAAAAATCGAAGGTATCGAATGCGGTATCACAGCGACAGAACAGCCAAACGGCGACCTTAAGATCTCTGTTCGCTCGGGTGAAAAGGTCGATGGCTCCCTCGCCTGCAAGGTTGTAGGCGGCGGCGGACATAAGAGAGCCGCAGGCGCAACTATCGCAAAGGAAACTGCCGAAGAAGATTTGAAGAAGCTCATCGAAGCTGTAGGAGAACAGATCAATGCTTAACGGTATTCTTGTTGTGGATAAACCAAAGGATTTCACTTCTCACGATGTCATCGGCAAGATGAGAGGTATCCTTAAAATGCGTCAGATCGGTCACGCGGGAACTCTTGACCCTATCGCAACAGGCGTTCTCATCGTTCTTTTAGGCAAGGCGACAAGAGCCAGCGACTATCTTATGGCAGAGCAGAAGGAATATGTTGCAAAGCTGATTTTAGGCAAGACAACAGACACTCAGGACATCACAGGCAATGTGCTTACAGAAAGTGAAGTCAGTGTGACAGAGGAGCAGTTTATAGATGCTATGAACAGCTTCATCGGTGACATCGAGCAGATTCCGCCGATGTATTCTGCTATCCAGATAGGCGGCAAGCGCCTTTATGACCTTGCGAGAAAGGGTATTGAAGTCGAGCGCAAGAGCCGTCTTATCAATATCGCAGGCATTGAGCTTTTAAACCATAACGGCAGCGAATATGAGATCAAAATTGCCTGTTCTAAAGGCACTTATATCAGAACACTTTGCCACGATATCGGTGCAAAGCTTGGCTGCGGCGCTACAATGACCGAGCTCAGACGAGTAAAGTCTGGCAACTTTATAGTTGAGAAGGCATGCACTATCGACGATATCCAGAACGGCAGAGTTCTCGATTTTCTCATCCCGACAGAGCGTGCTTTTGAAACCTTCAATAAGGTCACACTCAACGAAGCAGGAATGAAGCGTGCACTCAACGGCGCATTCCTCGATAAAAGCCATATTTCCGAAGGTGTAATCCCGGAAGATGGCGAGACCGTAACAGTTTTCACGTCTGATGGGAAGTTTATGCTTCTCGGCATGGGCGGAAAGCTGGATAAGGGCGGAAACTGTATTTTTTGCAAAAAGAGTTTTATGTAATGAAAGAATTTATAATTCCAAATGAAATAAAAACCGTTCTCGATAGGCTTTATCAGAACGGTTTTTCCGCATATATAGTCGGCGGCTGTGTCCGTGATATCCTTATGGGTATTGAGCCTCACGATTACGATGTGACAACTTCAAGCACACCTGAGCAGACTCTCGAGGTGTTCAGGGATTTTCAGACCTATGAATTAGGCAGAAAATTTGGCACGATTACCGTCGTTTCGGGCGCTCACCATGTGGAAATCACCACAATGCGCACCGAAAAAGGCTATGCAGATGGCCGCCGCCCTGATGAAGTCGCTTTCACAGACAGCATTATGGAGGATGCCTCCCGCCGCGATTTTACGATAAATGCCATGGCATATTCGCTTAAGGACGGCTTTTTCGATGGCTTCGGAGGTGTGCACGATATTGAAAATAAGGTGATAAAGGCGGTTGGCGATGCCGAAAGACGCTTTACAGAAGATGGTCTGCGCATTATGCGGGCGCTGAGATTTGCCGCACGTTTTGGCTTTGAAATTGAGGAAAATACGGCAAAAGCCCTTGAAAAGTGTATTTTTATGCTGGATAATATAGCAAAAGAACGCATCAACGACGAGCTCGATAAGCTGATTGTCAGCGCCGGTGCAGCAGATATTCTTGACAGATATTACAGTATTTTCTGCCATATCATTCCTCAGCTTGAAAATATCAATAAGGCTGAAATGCTGTCGCTTTTCCGTGAAACTCCAGATGAGCGTATATTGAAGCTTTCAGCATTGCTTTTGCAGACAGGTGATAATGTCGGAATTATTCTTAAAAATCTCAAATATTCCAATGATGACATTGATAAAATTACCAAAATCATCGAAAATGCTGATATAAAACTGGAAACTGACGCACAGCTTCGACGTATGTTGAATAAGACAGGGTATGAAAATACAGTAAATCTTCTTCGTTTCAAGGGTAATAATGCTATGCTTGAAAGAATTGAGCTTATCAGAAATCATCCTTACAGGCTGAAAGACCTTGCAGTAAACGGCAGAGACCTTGCTCAGTTCGGCATAAAAGGGGAGCAGACAGGTGTGATTCTGAATAAGCTTCTCAGCGATGTTATCGAAAATCCCGGGCTGAATACAAAAGAACAGCTTATAATTAACATAAAATCATACATTGAATAATATATATTACGGAGCTTTCCGTTTTATATATAGGGGTTTTGTCTGAAAAACAGAAGTTAAAACAAGAGCAGGTTTTTATGCCTGCTCTGATCTTTTATTTGATATATGAATATTTGTTCATATATCCTGAAAGTATATTGACAAATATGGTACAGTAGTGTATTATACATATGAACAGTTATTCATATATCAAAAGGAAAATAATATGTTTGATAAGTTCGACGACCTTGCGGATTTTTACAAAACGCTGGGTGATGAAACAAGACTGCGCATACTTTTCGAGCTGGAAGGCAGCGAAAAATGTGTGTGCGATATATCGGAAAATCTGGGTATGACCCAGTCGGCGGTGTCCCATCAGCTTAAAGTTTTAAAGCTCAACCGCCTTGTAAAGTCGAGAAAAGTTGGAAAACACGTGTTTTACAGCTTTGACGACGACCATGTAAAAGAAATATTTGAAATGGGCATCATGCACCTGATGCACAGATAGGGGGATAAATATGAACGAAGAAAAGAAGACATGTTCATGCGGTCACGACCATTCTCACGAGCACGAACATACTTGCTCCTGCGGACACGACCACGGTCATGAACATCACCATCGCGACCACGGCGAATCCTGCTCCTGCGGACACGACCACGGTCATGAACATCACCATCACGACCACGGCGAATCCTGTTCCTGTGGACACGATCATGGCCATGAACACCATCACGACTACGGCGAATCCTGTTCCTGTGGACACGATCATGGCCATGAACACCATCACGACCACAGCGAATCCTGTTCCTGTGGACACGACCACGGTCATGAACATCACCATCACGACCACGGCGAATCCTGCTCCTGCGGACATGATCATGGCCATGAACACCATCACGACCACGGCGAATCCTGTTCCTGTGGACACGACCACGGTCATGAACACCATCACGACCACGGCGAATCCTGCTCCTGCGGTCACGACCACGGTCATGAACATCACCATCACGAACACGGCGAATCCTGTTCCTGCGGACATGACCATTCTCACAGCCATTCCAAGTTTGCTTTGAGCAAGGATAAGGCTGCGTTCACAGCATCTATTGCAGGTGCCTGCACTTGCGGACATGACCACGGTCATTCCCATTCTCACGATCATCATCACCACGATCACGGCTGCTCCTGCGGACATGACCATGAACATGGCGATGGCTGTGGCTGCGGTCACGACCACGGCGTAGTAAGAGAAGACTCCAAGTCCTTTGTTATCCGTCTCCTCATTGCATTCGGCATTGTTGTAGCGGCAAATCTTGTTCCAATCAAGCTGGTTTCCATCGCACTCTTCCTCGTTGCTTATGTACTTGCAGGCTATGAAGTTCTCGGCGCTATGTTCAGAGGCATCAGGAAGGGCAACTTCATGGACGAAAACTTCCTCATGGGTATTGCATCGGTCGGCGCATTCGCTATCGGCGAATACACAGAAGCTGTTGCAGTTCTCATTTTCTATGGCATCGGCGAACTCTGCCAGAACATCGCAATCGCACGCTCCAGAGGCAATATCGCAAGCCTTATGGACATCCGTCCTGACTATGCAAACCTCATTAAAAACGGCGAAACAATCACAGTTTCTCCTGAAAGCGTACATATCGGCAGCATCATTCTTGTAAAGCCGGGCGAAAAAATTCCTCTCGACGGCATTATCAGAAAGGGCAGCTCCAGCCTTGATACATCTGCTCTCACAGGCGAAAGCCTTCCAAGAGATGTAGCAGAAGGCGACAAGGTGCTCTCCGGCTCTATCAACAAGTCCGGTCTCCTTGAAGTTGAAACAACTTCCACATTCGGCGACTCAACAGTTTCCAAAATCCTCGAAATGGTTGAACACGCAAGCTCCAACAAGGCTGAAAGCGAAAAGTTCATCACAAAGTTTGCAAAAATCTATACACCTGCTGTTGTTTACAGTGCTATCGCAGTTGCAGTTATCCCACCAATTATCTTCGGCTTCGATACATTCACAACATGGTTCTACAGAGCGCTCAACTTCCTCATCATTTCCTGCCCATGTGCTCTTGTTATCTCCATTCCAATGAGCTTCTTCGGCGGCATCGGCGGCGCGGCAAGAAACGGTGTCCTCGTCAAGGGCGGCAACTATCTTGAAGCGCTCAATGGTGTAACAACATTCGTATTTGACAAGACAGGTACTCTCACAGAAGGTAAGTTCTCTGTAAGCTCTGTAAATCCAAATGGCGTAAGCGAAGATGAGGTTGTAAAGAATGCGGCTATCTGCGAAAAGCATTCCAACCACCCAATCGCAGTTTCCATCAGAGAATATTATGGCGATAAGGAAATCGAAGACTACGCTATCGAAGAAATCGCAGGTCAGGGCATCAAGGCAACAAAGGGCGAAGATGTTCTCCTCTCCGGTAACATCAAGCTTATGGAATCCTTCGGCATCAAGGCACAGGAAGTAAGAGACGGCACAACAGTTGTCTATGTAGCAAAGAACGGAAAGTTCCTCGGCTCTGTTTCCATCAGCGATAACCTCAAGAAGGAAACGAAGGAAGCTCTTAAGGACCTTAAGGCTGAAGGTGTAAACAACCTCGTAATGCTTACAGGTGACAGAGCAGAAGTAGCTGAAATTATTGCAAAGGAAATCGGCATCACAGATTATAAGGCTGAACTTATGCCGCAGGATAAGGTAACAGTTGTTGAAGAAATCCTTAAAAACTCCAAGGGCAAGACAGTATTCGTCGGCGACGGCATCAATGACGCACCTGTTCTCGCTCGTGCGGACATCGGTATGGCAATGGGCGGTATCGGCTCTGACGCCGCTATCGAAGCTGCCGACATCGTTATCATGAATGACGACCTCAAGAAGCTTCCTCTCGCACTTCGCTGCGCAAAGAAGACAAGAAGTGTTGTAATGCAGAACATCGTATTTGCTCTCGGCACAAAGGCTCTCATTCTCATCCTCAGCGTATTCGGCATCACATCTATCTGGTTTGCTATCTTCGCTGACGTTGGCGTAGCTCTTATCGCTATCCTCAACGCAACAAGAGCTCTCAAGGTAAAGTAAAAGACATACTATAAACAGTACAGTGACGAAAGCCGCTGTACTGTTTTTTGTCTTAAAAATAATTGCAAAAAATCCAAATCCTGTATTGACAAATGATGAACACCGTGGTATACTTTCAACATAAGGTTAGTGAAAACTAACCAACATAAACGGAGGCATATATGAATCTTAAAGATGGTGAAATCGGTGTCGAATATATCGTCAGAGAAATAGTGACAGATGATGAAGAAATGGATGCATTTCTTTTCACACTCGGCTGTTATGCAGGCGAGCCGATCACAGTTATTTCCAAGCTCAAGGGCGGCTGTGTTGTTTCCATCAAGGACGGCAGATATACTATCGATAATCAGTTGGCAGAAGCCATAAGAATATAGTGGTGAAAATATCACCACATATTTTTAAAAGATGAGTTAGTCTAAACTACCTCGTGCGGCAAATACCGCCGCATCTTTTTTACAGATGAGTTAGCATAAGCTAACCAATGAAGTCTATTATTTTAATTATTATAGAGATAAGGTATACAGGAGGAAAAGAACAAATGAGAATTGCTTTAGCAGGTAATCCTAACAGTGGTAAGACCACTATGTATAACGCTCTCACCGGCAGAAATGAAAAAGTCGGTAACTGGGCTGGCGTTACAGTTGACAAGAAAGAAAGCCCAATCAAGAAAAGCTATTATAACGGCAGTGAAGAGCTCATAGCTGTCGACCTTCCGGGCGCATATTCCATGTCGCCGTTCACATCGGAAGAAAGCATCACAAGCGGCTATGTAAAGAATGAAAATCCTGACGTTATCATCAATATCGTCGATGCTACAAACCTCAGCCGAAGCCTGTTCTTCACAACACAGCTTCTCGAGCTCGGTGTTCCTGTTGTGGTTGCTCTCAACAAGAGCGATATCAACGACAAGAAGGAAACAAAGATCGACGAAAAGGCTCTTGCTGAAAAGCTCGGCTGTCCTGTTGTAAAGACAGTTTCCACATCTGGCTCTGACAATGGCCTTATGGAACTTGTAAAGACAGCAGTTTCCCTCAAGGGCAAGGAACAGAAGGCTCCATATTCCCAGGGCAATATCGACCTTCACTCCAAGGACGCTGTTGTAGCGGCTGATAAGAAGCGCTTCGACTTCACAAATAAGATCGTTTCTTCCGTTGAAAAGCGTAAGGTTCAGACAAACCAGCACAATGCACAGGATAAGATCGACGCAGTTCTCACAAATAAGTGGCTCGGCATTCCAATCTTTGCTGTCGTAATGTTCCTTGTATTTGATGTTTCACAGTCCACATTGGGTCCGTTCCTCGCAGATACACTGGTTGGCTGGATCGAAACATTCCAGGGCTGGGTTGCAGGTCTCGTTGAAAACAGCTCCCCACTCCTTCAGGCTCTCCTCGTTGATGGCATCATCGGCGGCGTCGGCGCAGTTGTAGGCTTCCTTCCACTGGTTATGGTAATGTACTTCCTCATCGCTCTCCTTGAAGACTGCGGTTACATGGCACGCGTCAGCGTTGTTCTCGACCCTATCTTCAAAAAGGTCGGCCTTTCCGGTAAGTCTGTTATCCCATTCGTAATCGGCACAGGCTGTGCAATCCCAGGCGTTATGGCTTGCCGCACAATCCGTAATGAAAGAGAACGCAGAGCTACTGCAATGCTCGCTCCATTCATGCCTTGCGGCGCAAAGCTTCCTGTTATCGCACTTTTTGCAGGCGCATTCTTTGAGGATGCTTCCTGGGTGGGTACACTCATGTACTTCGTAGGTATCCTTCTCATCTTCTTCGGCGCTCTCCTCGTTAACAAGATCGCAGGCCACAAGAACAGAAAGTCCTTCTTCATCATTGAACTTCCTGAATACAAGATTCCAAGCCTCAAGAGAGCATTCCTCTCCATGTGTTCCCGCGGCTGGGCATACATCGTAAAGGCTGGTACAGTTATCCTCGTATGTAACACAGTTGTTCAGATCATGCAGGCATTCAACTGGAGCTTCCAGCTTATCGAAGAGGGTATGGAACACACATCCATCCTTGCATCTATCGCAAATCCAGTTGCATTCATTCTCATCCCACTCGGCTTCAGCGCATGGCAGCTTGCTGCAGCGGCAGTTACAGGCTTCATCGCTAAGGAAAACGTTGTTGGTACACTCGCAGTTTGCTACGGCGTAACAAACTTCATCGATACAGAAGAACTTGCTCTCGTTGGCGGTGCAACAGAAGTTGCAGCTATCTTTGGTCTCACAAAGGTTGCAGCTCTTGCATATCTTATGTTCAATCTCTTTACACCACCTTGCTTTGCTGCTCTCGGTGCTATGAACTCCGAAATCAACGACAAGAAGTGGTTCTGGGGCGGTGTAGGTCTCCAGTTCGCAACAGGCTATGTTGTTGCATTC